>NZ_NQMR01000040.1 GCF_002276045.1 Pseudoalteromonas sp. NBT06-2
AATAGTGACTTTGGTTGCTGTAATACTGAAAAATCAGATTTTTTATTAGGTTTACTCTTTTTAGAATGACATTGCTTTTGAAAAGACTGATATTGCTTTATACGCTCTTGAATCGATGTAAAATCGCTACTAATCAAAGAATCAGCCATTTTTGCTCGAATAGGGTTTAAATCTACATACATCATGCAACTTAAAATAGAAGCTTCATCTAGTAAGGCTTGAGATTTAAAGCGCCCTTCCCAGAACCTACCGGTACAGCCATCTTCGCTATTCGCTTTTCTAGCTATAAATTCATTAAGGTTTCGCATAAACCAACTAATGTCGTACAACCGGGAACGCCACTCAGCTACTATTTCATTAATCCTAAACATATAAGCAGAATTAAATTTTTCACCAGCTCTATAACGGTCTACCAAAATACAGCCACGATATACCTGATACCAGCGCTCTATTACTTCATCGTTTGATAAGTTTAAAGCTTCATCACGGTTTACTTTTAAAACAATATGATAGTGATTTGACATGATTGAATAAGCGGTAATATCTATGGCAAAAAAAGAAGAAAGGAATTTTATTCTATCGACCAACCAAGTACGCCTGTGGTCAAAGTTATTACCTGAATACTTATCATCACCGCATAAAAAGCTTCTACGAATACAGCGATTAATACAATGATAATAAGGAGTTGCATTTAAATCGATTAAAGACTCTCGAGCTCTAGCCATAACAATTACCAAAACCATTTACACAGTGATTAAAGTTTAGTCTAAAGCTCTTAAAATACAAATATCAACAAGATAAGTTTGAGTGTCTTTAATATTTTTCTCTTAACTCAGTACTTGCGGTTAACATGCAACTATTGCCAACACTGTAGTAATGTGCGATATGGACAATATTATCTATTTTGACTCCTTCACCAATCTCGGTATCATCAACGACTCCTATACAAACACTATTCAGCACACCTATCTCAATATTACCTTTAATAATAACAGAGCCTAAATGGAGAACCTTATCCATGCTTTATATTGATTTTGTTCAAAAGTTAAACCTTGTGAACCAGTAACAGAATCAGCCATTTTTTGCTAGAAGAAAATTTAAATCAACGTACATCATGCTACTTAAAATAGCAATTTTATCTAACAAGGCTTTAGATTTAAAGCGCCCTTCCAGAACTTACCAGCACAACTACCTCCATTAATCGCTTGTCTGGCTATAAATTACTTGATATTTGATTTTAAAAAAAATCGTATAAACCAACTAATATTATACAACCAAGAACCCCCTCAACTATAATTTAAATAACTCTAAACCCTGAATTAATCATGAAATACCGACCGATTATATAACTGTGAGTTAAAACCAAAAAGCGTGACATAAGTCACACTTTTTCCAATGTCATTTAAGTCATATAAGTCATATAAGTCATATAAGTAGGGTATTCGAAAAACCTAACTCCCTTTAACTCTATCACCAGACCCTTTACCTGTAACAGTCTGCAAAATAAATTTAAAATAATTAACCAAATTCAACTCTCTAATCATCTTTGCATCTGTTTTTGCTAATAACTCAGGAGTCGACATATCAATTTCATTTACTTGCGCTTCACCCGTTATACCTGGGCGTACAGCATATACATTTTTAGCATCACGTGCTTCAGTCAACTCCTGTTGATTAAACAACCCAGGGCGAGGGCCAACCAAACTCATTTCACCTTTTAATACATTCCACAATTGAGGTAATTCATCTAACTTAGTTTTACGTAAAAAGTTACCAAAAGGCGTGATTGAAGCTGAACTCGCCAAATGGCTAGCTACCGAAGCAGTGTCAACCTTCATAGTTCTAAATTTAACTAAAGTGAATGGTATTTTATTACGCCCTACACGCTCTTGCCTAAAAATAGGCGAGCCTGTATCAAATAAGCCTAGTACAAATAATATCAACAAAAATGGCATAGCAAATAGCAAACCAAAAAACGAAAAAAACAAATCTAATAAACGAATCATCAATATATCCTAAATTTTTATAAGTACTAATTACGCTGTTTTTTAGCTGCTAACTTAAAACCATGTTCAACACTATAAGGTGGCTGCCAGTTTAAAGTAGTTTTAGTATGTTCGATATCTATCTGTAATGAACCTGTCAATCTATTTACCACAGCTTGTTTATTTAATACTTTTCCAGCCAAATTAAAAACCCAAACAGGCACCGGTAAAGCAAAGTTAGCTTTGACTTGTACTTTAGCCATTAAAGCAACCATTTCAGCTGTTGATAAATCATCATCATCAGAAGCTAAAAACACCTGATTAGCTGCATTAGGATGCTCAATACAGGTTTTAATTAAATCAACCAAGTTATAAACTGACACCATGCTACGCTTATTTTGAGTGATACACCTAAATGGTAAGGGTAAGCCTTTGCCAACTAATTTTAATAAAGCAGCAAAGTTAGCTTTAACTCCCTCTCCAAAAACTAAAGGAGGCCGAATAACTACTATTTCCATTCCTGTTTCTTTACCAAGAGAAAAGAGTTGAGTTTCAGCCTCACTTTTAGATAAACCGTAGGGATCTTGTGGTGCATGTTTATCATTAAACATAAAAGCGCATTCAGACTCAGTACTTTCACCATTTACCTTAATTGAACTAATATAAATAAAGCGCTTAACCCCTGAAGAAGCAGCCTGCTTAGCTAAGTTAAGTGTACCATAGGTATTAACCTCTCTAAATTCCGCTAAAGGGTCTTGAGAATCATCATTCATAATGTGTGCTCTCGCGGCACAATGAATAACAGTATTTATATTAGTTAGCGCAATACTGAAGTCTGATTTATCATTTAATTCAGCTTGATAAAAATCATGACTTAAATGCTTAAGTGATTTACGACCTAAAAGCGAGATATTATAACTAGCTTCCAACTCAGTTAATAAATGAGTACCAACAAAGCCTGTGTAACCAGTTAATAAAATATTATGCATTGTTTTTACTTCCAACATTTATTATAGATTCAGCCATATTTTGCATTATATTGGTTCGAGTATAACGCTTAATAAATTCGCTTCGATCTGTATCTACAAACTTAAGTTTATTTAAAGCATCAATAGCACCTTGTGCATCTCCAGGATGAAATACCTCAGCATTTATTACTTCATCTGCAATAAATTTTGCGGCATAACCACTTACGCCAGCAAGTATAGGCTTACCTGTTGCAGCATACTCGAAGATCTTTGAAGGCAGTACTTTTTCAAAAGCAGGATAGTCATTTAAGTGTAAGAATAACACATCCGCATTCATATATTGGTCTGACAACTCCTTTCTCTGCACAGGAGGAAGTACATTTACATTTTCAATAGCAAGTAAAGTACTTTCTAAAATAGGCTTTCTACCGCCGTCACCGATCACATCAATTTTAAATGTTTCATCTAGGTTTTTAGCTAATTCAGGTAGAATTGTATGTAAACCTTGCCCTTCACCAATATTCCCTGCATAAAGGATTATTTGTTGCTCTGAAATATCTTCATCATTTACAGCTAAACCCAAAAACTCCTCATCAATACCATTAGTAAAATAACTAAACTCAGCTTGCTTAAATCGATGAATAAAGTAATTTTCAAAACCTTTTGAAACAAGGTTTATATGATTTGCAGCCTTAAAGGTGTAACTTTCAATGAGTGAAAGAACAGGCTTAGCAAAAAAAGTAACTTTAGGATTTAGAACATCCTTTATGGTATCAACAAAAATATCACGAATATCTAAATATAGAGGTAGTTTTTTCTTTTTAGCTAAACGCGCACCTAAAAAGGCTGTAAATAACCTAGAGCTTGTAGCAAATACCAAGTCATATTCTTTATCCTTGGTTAGTTTTACTGCTTCAATATAAAATCTTGTAAATGACTTTATTTGGTCTAACATACCACTGTTATGCGAGGGCAAGTCAATTCGATTAAGCGTGACATTGCCTACCTGCTCAAAACTATTTGCTGAAGCAGAAAATGACGCATAACGATTTGGCATCGTTGTTACAATTTCAATTTCTACATCATCGTATTTCTTTAACTGTTCAATTAAAGAAGTAGCTCTGAATGAACCTGCACACAGATCAGGCTGGTAATAAAAAGACAAAACCAAAATACGCAAAATCAATCCTCTATTATTCTAATAACAGTATTTAATTGGCTATCAACTAAATCCATTTTAAGTTGTTTATTATTAATGCTGACACCAAATTCAGGATGATAAGTACTATCGGATATTTGAATACGGCATGTACTATGTATTGTTAACTCAACTTTATTTTTAGTGACTAACTTCACCACGCGATCAGAAACTATTTCAAACTCAATATCTGGATGAAGATGAAAAAATGCACTAGCCTGATTAAATTTACCTACTAAGTTATCTTTAATATGAATTTCATTATTGTTTGTAGTAAATCTTCGTGAGTGGGTCACTTTACCTTTTAAACGTTTATAGCCATCATGTTGAGCTTGTAAACAAACCTCGATTCCACTTTGGTTAACGTCTAGCAGCTTAGCGTAAGCACGACGGGCAACTCTAAAGCCAGACCATACTTCTGAAGAGTCTTCACCATCTACAACAACCGTATTGTGAGCTGCAGTTTGTCGTTGTCTTAATCGCTCTTTACTCACACCATATAAAGAGGTACCTGAGTTAACAAATACACGTTCATCACCAACAGATAATTCAAAACTTAAAGTGTCAGCATGTGCATGACCTGGTAAGTAATCAGGGCCTACATTTGCATGGTCAATAATCAAAGTATAAAGAGATGAAGAAATTCTACTGTAGCCACTTTGCTTATTTGTGTTCACCTTAGGTAGAGTATCTATAACGTTTAAACCAAGTGATGTAGCATAATCAAAAATTTGTTGAGGCTTAGCTGCAATACCTATCGCTGAGTCATTAAAAAAACTCACTTCACCATCAGGGTGAATCATACTCTTCAACCAATAAAGTGCCTTGCTGGCTACTTCACTCCAGTAGGGTAGTCTCCGCATAAGTTTTTCATTTTGACTTGCTTTGGCTAAGCCTATTAACTCGAGTAAATCCCATAATAATATTTCATGGTACATTGGCGATAGTTCAAAATGAGCACCATCTTCTAAAAACTGCTCTGGTATCTCCCTATCAAGAAGCTTCAATCCTAAATCTAGGTATTTTTCTGCATGACTATTACCAATATAACAACCAACAAAAGTTAACGCTTTAGCATTCGCAAATAAGTGGTTACCTAATATATGATACTCAAGTTGTTGTGATAACGCATTAGCTTGTTGCAACATACTACTAAGATGTTTCTGCTCAACAGTATCGTGCTTACTAAACCACTTAACCCAATTTACTAACCTTAAAGAAAGCGGGTACGGTTCCCAGCCATTACCAGTACAAGCAGGATTTTCTAATATCCACTTATTAATAAAGCAGAAGTGAGTATTTTTACGTTCAGCAAAGCTGTTCGAGTTTAAGTCATCAAAATAATGTAGGTTATAGAGCCAAAGCTTTTCTTTAGCGGGATCATTCCAACATAATACAGAGTTAACTGTTCCATCAAGAGATAAGAACCGAACATGGCTAACGTCAAAAATACTTTGATTATATATAGCAGGGCCATTCCAGTTCCATGAGAGTTTTGATAGTTCTGCGTTAACGAATGGTACATTCGGTTTTTTAAAACGGTATAAAAAACGAAACCAAAACTGTTCAAACTTCAAGTATTTCAAAGTATGAAATACTTGAAGTATTTTTTTTACTTTAGCTATCATTGTTTTCTAAGTTGCTCTGCAATCTCAATTGAAATTTTAGCAACTTCAAAGATTTCTTCTGCTGAAATAGGTGCTGGAGTACCATTTTTAATTGAATCTAAAAAGAGCTTAGAACAAAGATTTTGTCCTTTGTCTTGCTTCCAGAGGTTCATTTTTTTGAACCCTTTCCAACCAAAACCTTTTAATTTTACAAAATTATCTAATTGCAGAACCTTACCCGCGGCAAATACCTCTACACGCTCTTTTGGAAAACTTGCAGCACCATTGGCAAAATAATGAATAGTTCCGAACGAACCATCTGCAAAGCCAAGAATTATTGCCGCTTTGTCTTCAGTAACCTCAACGGCATTGGTGTCGCCCATTCTACGAGCTTGTACTGATACAATTTCACTGCCAGCCAAGTAACGCATCAAATCAATAAAGTGGCAAGCCTCACCAATAATTCTGCCCCCCCCAACTTCATTGTCTTGAGTCCAGTGATCGCTAGGTATATTTCCTGCGTTCATTGTCATAACAAATGATTTAGGTTCCTTTATAGGCGTTAATAACGCTTTCATTTTTTGAATTTGAGGAGAAAAACGACGGTTAAAACCAAGCATCAACTTTGGTGGATTAGTCGTTTTCTGAGATTGTTTATAAATAGATTTAACTTCAGCTAACTCATCTAAACTAATGGCTAGTGGTTTTTCAACAAAAACATTTTTATTTGCTTTCAAGGCTTGGTTAACAAAGTAACTATGGCTATTATGACGTGTAACTATAGCAACGGTATTAACTTTTTCATCATTAATCATTGCGTGTGTATCTGTCGTAGCCTCAGAAAAACCTGACTTATCACCATGGATAACACCATTCACGCCACCGGAGGTAGCAATACTATGCAGTTGTGCACCTGCACTTTTAAAAGCTGGGATTAATACCCGTGAAGCATAATTACCAGCACCAACAAAACCAACAACGGGTTCAGATTTGCTATAACTTGGTGCTTTATTTAACTTTACAACACTTAAATGACGAGTATGGGGCTCTGAAGTAAACTGCAATAATATACCTAATGCTGTTTTGTCCGCCGAGAGTAATTCATAAGCATCAGCTGCTTTTTCAAATTCAAATCTATGAGTGATCAATGGCTTAACATCAAGCTGACCTCCAGACATCATATCTAGAATTGCTTCAAAGTTTCGCTGTTCAGTCCAACGAACAAAAGCAAGCGGGTAATCATTACCTTTTTCTTCATAACTAGGATCATAACGGCCAGGGCCATAAGAACACGAAACCTGGAAAGTTAATTCTTTTTCATAAAAGTCAGCGCGGCTAAGTTCAAGCCCAATAACACCGACCAAAATAATACGGCCACGTTTTCGGCTCATACGTGCCGCTTGTGTAACAGGATCGTTAGATTTAGTTGATGCGGTGATAATAACACCATCAACACCAACCCCACGGCTAAACGCCATACCAACGGAAACAGGATCTTCACCTTTATCAGGGTTACAAATCTCAGCACCAAATTGTTTAGCAATATCTAATTTCGATTGGTCAAAATCTATAGCTAAAACTCTACAGCCTTGCGCTCTTAGCATTTGTACTGTTAATAAACCTATAAGGCCTACACCGGTAACAACAAAACATTCACCCATTGTTGGTTTAGCAAGGCGTATACCTTGCAAACCAATACTCGCTACAACAGTAAAAGCAGCCTCTTCATCGGAGACATTATCAGGAATTTTTGCACATAAATTTTTAGCAACACGCACAACGTCAGCATGGGGACCATTGGAAACAACACGGTCACCTACTTTAAAATCACTTGTATTTTTTCCCGCTGACTCAATAACTCCAACATTACAGTAACCAAGCGGTAAAGGCTGCGATAACTTACTCTTAACTGTATCAATTGTTGTCATCAAACCATCAGTTTGTACTTTTTCAAGTACCATCTTCACTTTATCTGGCTGCTGTCGTGCTTTATCAATAAAATTTGCTTTACCAAAATCAACTAACATACGTTCTGTACCAGCAGAAATAAGCGTTGTAGTGGTATTAATAACTAAATGACCTTTTGAGGCTTGAGGAGAAGGAGCCTCAACAATACTTGAGCCGCCTTTAGCCATATCTTGAAGAATTTGTTTCATTATTTTAAGTCCAATTTAAATTTTTGCTATTTCTCTGATTTTTTGAAGAATAGTTTGAGGTAAGTAATTTATTAACACCGCTTTATATCGTCCTTTGAATACAAAAAGGCTCCCAGCAGAAGCCCCAATAACCTTAAACTTTTCAACTAATTTCAATATATCATCGGAGCTACCGGCTCCTCCAAGTATAGTTAATGGGACATTCGATAAATGACGAACTTTTTCGGCCAGATTCATATCATAGCCTTTCATCACACCATCATTATCAATAGAATTAATAACTAACTCGCCAATTCCGACTTCTTCTAGTTCTTGAATAATAATATCGAGTTTTTTCTTAATCTTCTTTTTACCGTTATGGGTATAAACCTCATAACTTCCAAAAATGCTTTTCTTTACATCCAACACAACAACAACACTTTGCCTACCAATGATGTCAGCCATCTCTGTTAGCAGATTCAAATTTATTAATGCAGAACTAGACACTGCAACCTTTTCAACACCTAGTTTTATAATTTTTTTAGCTTGCTCTGCAGTAGTGATCCCACCACCATAGCATAAAGGCATTCTGCTTTCGTTTGCCAAGTTTTCGATCATTTTATAATCTGGTTCTGAGCCAGTTATACTTGCATCTATATCTAAGACAATTAATTCATCGACCTCCTTTTCATTAAAGATTTTGACGGCATTAATTGGATCACCTACATATTTAGGTTCTTTAAACTTAACAGTTTTAACTAAGCCTTTATTGTGAACTAATAAACAAGGTGATATTCGAGATCTTAACATTATTATAATTCCGCAAAATTTCTAAAAAGATTTATCCCATTAGAATGACTTTTTTCAGGGTGAAATTGAAAGCCAAATATATTCCCTTTACTCACGGCACAAGTAAATTGTTTACCGTAAGTTGCTTTTATTAAAATGTCATCAGAGACATTACAATCAAAATAATAAGAATGTAAAAAATAAAATCCTTTTTCACTATCTATATTACTCAAAATGGAATGTGAACGCTGTGTTTCAATTTCATTCCATCCCATATGAGGTAATTTTGGCTTCACTTTAATATCATGTTCATCAAATTTTTTAACTGTGGCATCGAACCAACCTAACCCTGCCAGTTCACCTTCATCACTACTTGCTGACATTATCTGCATTCCGACACAAACGCCAAAAACAGGTACTTTATTTTTTAAAACCAAGCGATCTAGCTGATTGCGCATGCCAGAGTCATTCAATTGAGCCATTGCTTCATCAAACGCACCGACACCTGGCAGAATTATTTTATCTGCTTTAAGTAAATCTTCAGGGTATTTTGCAAAAAATGACTCTACTTTTAACTTATCATAAATGTTTTTTATCGCCTGTATATTACCTGAGCCATAATCAACAATAGCTATCATCGTTTTCCACCTTTTTCCAAGCCAAGCTTGCGCATAACCTTAGCGCCCCAGTCATAAATAGACTGCTGGTTTTTATAATCTTTATATGTTTTATTCGGAGCTTCTAAATACCCTTTTAATTCAGCAGATGTTATACCTAATTTATTAGCAATATAATTAAAGTCATCATCGATTGTTTCTGGATCATATGCTGGGCTCTTAAGTTTTTCTAAGGCCTCTTCACGCGTCATTTGACCAGTTACAATTAAGCTTGAATATTGTACTTTACGAGTATCAAAACTAAACTTTTTATATAACCAAAATGCTTCATAAAAACGAGTAAAACGAGATTCAAAATGCTTTTGAGCATACCTTTGATAGCCTAGATTATCTACTAAAAACTGAGTAGCTTCCTCTTTATCATATGGCATAAAATCCAATGGTCTATAAAGTTTAATACCTTTAATATAAGGTAAATAAATTTTATGCCACAGAATATTGGTTAGAGGAAAATTCTTTAATTTTTTTGTACCAAACTTTTTTTGTATATCTTTTATTTGACGCGCATCTGATTGAAAGTACATCCATTCAAGTGGATTTCTTATACACTCAGTTGAGTAATTACCACCAGTCAAAATATGTTTGATTTTATGTTTTGCTGCAAATTTATACATAGTTGCAAAAAAAGAATGATCTTGCGGGGTATCTGTATGTGAAACTCCAGCCTTGAAAAATGATAACTGCAAGTCTTTCATCTCTTCCCAATCAATTACTTCTGTATAAAGGTCTAAATCTAACCTATCTACTATTTGCTCGATATTATGTACAGCTTGTTGAGAATTCCAGCCAGCATCAACATGAAAGACTAAAGGCCTTAAACCTAGCTTCTCTTTAGCAAGATAAACTAAATATGAACTATCAATACCGCCACTCATTCCTATGATGCAATCAAAATCTTTCCCTTCGCCTTCCTTTTTAATATCATCTGCGATTTTTGATATCTCAGCCCAGCCTTTATCGTTTGGGTTCCAGTTAGGCTCTATATCTTTATAGAAAGTATTACAGTGGTCGCACACTCCCTTATCATCAAAGGTAATCTTACTATCTGTAGTGTCCATTACACAGTTATTACAAATTTGATGATATTCTTTAACTACTGAGTTCATTTTATTTTAAAATCCTAGTTGCTAACTTCTTATAATTCAACATATTTTTTGCTATATCAAATGAATTTTGTGACATTTTGACTAATTGGTGAGGGTTTTTACTTATTTCCTCTAATACTTTTTTGATACTAATGGAATCATTGGCAAACCAACCGTTCTCTTTAAGGTATGGCTGATGGCTTGCTACATTATCAATAATAATTGCACTACGAGCACATAAACTTGCTTGCATAGTTGCTGACTGCGTGCCTGGTTGGAGGTAAACATCTGACGCATCAAGTAATTGTTCAACTTGTTCTGAAGTCTGCCAACCTAAAAAAGTAATTCTTTCATCTTTTTCGATTAACTCTCTAACTGAGGTTTCAACATCAAAGTCCATTAAACCTGCGATTATAAGTTTGAAATTTTTATTTTCAACTTCAACAAAAGCAGAGATGCTTTCTAATAACTTCTTTCTTTTGGTCAACTTCCCACATTGTAAAAAAAGTATATCTTTTGATGATAATCCTAATTCCTTTCTTTTATTAACTCTATTATCATCATACTCATTATCCCCTTTAATTTTACCGCCAAGAGGATAAAACTCTAGTCTTGATTTGTCAATTCCATAAAATTCATTTAAAAACCCCATAGTTTCTATAGAAATGCATAATACCTTATTTGAAAAAGTTGATGCTTTTTTTGCTATAGGTCTATAATAAAGCCAATGGAGAAAATACTTCGAGATAAATCCCCTTGCACTATTGTTAAAGTCTTCATGACTATCCATATATAATTTTACTGATGGATTATTTTTTTTATATTTACATACTGTTTTTAACTCCCAGCCACACATAGAATGAAACATGATAACATCAGGCTTAAAGTTTTCTATAAATTGATAAACTCCACTATGCACCCTTAGCTTTTTCATAATTATATGAGGGAGAAACTTAGCATAATCAATCCTAGTGACCTCAGCCCCTTCTGCACCAGTATATGTTCCTGCCTTTGAATAAACTAATTTTTTTTGAGAGTCAAAAATCTCAGTAGAAGCAAGAACTTTTACTTCATGACCTGAATCAATATGCTCCTTTATAAGCATGTTCTCTTGATATGTAACGTTATCAATATAAAAATTTGATAAACATATATGTAAAACTTTCATTATTGGTATTTTCCGAATTAATAGCTAACT
Source organism: Pseudoalteromonas sp. NBT06-2 (assembly GCF_002276045.1). Classification (GTDB taxonomy): domain Bacteria; phylum Pseudomonadota; class Gammaproteobacteria; order Enterobacterales; family Alteromonadaceae; genus Pseudoalteromonas. Next base: position 11,643 of record NZ_NQMR01000040.1, read on the forward strand.
TTTTTATTTAAAGCACTCATAAAACCATATTTTTTTAATTTTAGGGCTGGTTTTTCAATTAAGAACCACGAGAAAAGTGAAAGTATTATACTAGCCGCTATTGCCATAAAAACACTATTCATACCAAATACAATCAAAACATTTATAACTGGCATATGCCAAATATAGCAGCCATAACTAATATCGACTTTTAATTTTATCGGCTTTAGATGAAATGCTATATATAACACTAACAGGCTATAACAAATAAAATAAAGTAACCCTAAGTTATTACCCTGACTCATAAATAAATATTTCCCTTCTGATAGGGAAGCCATTATAAGCATTGGAATTATTGCTAACCAAAAGAATTTAATATATGGTTTAATAACTTCAAAGTACTTATAAGCGACAATGCCCAAACCGAACATCCACCCCCAAGTAATAGGTGTTAAATTAAGAAATTCATAAAAAGGTTTGCCTAATAAGAATTTGAAATTAAATATAGAGGCAGAAAAACTATACAAAACAAAAGAAACTATGATAATTATTAGAAGAAAACCTCTAAATCTTGACATTATTATAGCTATTATTGGCAAAGCAATATAAAACAATATCTCTACTGTAATACTCCAAAGTGAACCGTTAAAAACCCCTACTCCTAGCTCTCTTAATTCTGAAGGGTTATATGCTTGACCCAATGTAAATTGAGCAAAAACCCACCCGATGATAAATAAATTTTCAGACTCACCTGCAATAATACGGTATAAATAAACAAAAACTCCAGAAAATACAGCTACTGAGAATAAACCAGGGAACAGCCTCAAAAATCGATTTTTAAAATATGAACTTAAATTAGGAGAGTTCATATAAGATGCATATATTAAAAAGCCACTCAAAAAGAAAAACGCAGGAACTCCTGGTAAATACTCTAGATAGCTCAAGTCAATATCATATAAGTGATGGAATGCATGTACAATGAGTACTTGAAAAGCTAAGAAAAGTCTTATTATTTCTAAATTATTATCTTTGTTAATCATTTATGTTTACCTTTAGGCATTACTAGCAAGATTAGAGTCGTTATAAATAAGCCGTGTGTAAGCATTACTGTAAAAAAATCACTCGATATTATCATTGATCTTATAGGGATAGCTGTCAGTGCTAAAGAGAGCCATAAAGGAATGCCATTCTCTGTAACATGATCTAACAGCCTCAAAATATATGCAAAAACAAAAGAGTAGAATGATACACCAAATATACCAGCATGTGCATAACCAGAGCTGACAAAGCCATTATTTGCTCCTAGCTCATCACTTAGCAAATATTTACCTACTGCAAAACTGAGAGGTAAATCATGCTGATAACCACCTAAGAAAGATAAAACAGAATCACGCCAATAAATATGACCATATAAGTTTGTGAAATCATAATAATCAAATGTAAGGCCTGCGGGAACAAAAAATAAACGACGAATTACCATGGAAGCTAGGTACTGTATATCAATAAAAAAATTAATTGATAACACTGAAAGAATTAAAAAACCTAAACCTAAAGGGATAACCAAGGCTGAGTTAGTTTTTTTGAAGTAGTACCAAATAGATAGTAATAAAAAAGGTAAAAAGAAGACAGCCTTATGATTATTAATAGCATAAAAAAAAGTATAGATGAAAAAAATAACTAAACATAATCCAAAACGCCTAGCTAGTAGGCTAGTGCAAAATAAAAAAGCGGCAAATACTTTATATGCCCATATATTTAAATAACTGAAAACCCCAAAATCTGTAAGTTTTGAGTTTACATCCCTAAATTCATACACTTTTGTAAAATCCAAATTGGCATTGAATACAGCTCCTGTCAGTATGTATAATAAAATTAAATAACTTACCATTACCCATGAAGTCAACTTTAAAATTAACTCACTATTTTTGAACTGTGGTAACTTCAGTGGTTTAACAGCTTTAAAATCACAAAAGAACCAAATACTTATCAATGGGATAAAAAGAAGCAATAAAGGTACGACACTTCTTTCAGCATCATACCCAGAAATAACACTAACAGGAATAATTACACTCACAATCAATGTAAGTGTTGCAAAATCACTCACTTTTGTCATTTTAGACTTCAGGAAAAATAAACTAAGCAAGAAAAAGATCCAACTAATCAAATATTCTAAGATGCTAAAATTAAAACCGAAATGTAAGTAACTACTTCCATAAATTGGGTTGATTAACTTTATATAGGAAAATTCAAGGATACATCTAAAAAGTAAAATTACACAATAAAATAATAAAGAGTGATTGTTAATTTTCATAAGGGCCTTTAAGCTGCATAATATATTCTAATAGCTCTCTATCCGAGCTCGTAAGTAAGTGAGAGTTATGCCAAAGAATTCGGAATACACCACCATAGTAATGGGTACTATCAAATAGCTCTTTAATAAATTTACGTGTCGATTCAGCATATCCCAAATTCATATACTCTACTGAGAGCAAACTAGCATCCATTATAATAATAGGCTTTTGAAGTAATGCTAACTTTTTTTTATTCTTAAGACTCCACATTGGAAAGCTCCTCGCGGTTCCGAATTTGAATCCAGAAAGATCTGCATACCCCCCCGACGAATCGTATTCATACCCAGCTGAATTTAAATAATCAGAAGTGGAAGTGTTATCCCAACGAAGGTAATGTTGCCTAGATCCAATATTGCCTATCTTAATATTTAATTTTTCAAGTACATCTTGAAATATCACCTTTTCTTTTTTTATTTGAGATTGAGAGTTGATCGAGTTATAACTACCATGAACCCCTATACGATGGCCATCATTAAAAATCCCTTTGATCAATTTATCTAAAGCCTTTTCATTAATAGAGTAATAACCGTCTATACTTCCGCTTGTATTATCACATATAAAATAAAAACTTCCTTTTATTTTATATTTTTTTAGTTTTGATAAATACCAATCAAAAGTATAATAAGGATCAAAAGTGTAATTTTTAAATGGGCTAAATACAAGGTTAAGTAAACGGAAAGCGGCCAATTTTGGCTGTTTCCTAATAAGAATATCTGCTGCAAATGCTTTAATATATCGAGTTACACTTCCACCAGTTCGATAAAATGGATGATCAACATCACAGCTAACCTCTATTTTAGGTTCCTCTTTTTTTCCATACCAATCTAAAGACAAACACATCTTTAAAAGGTACTTTAAGAAATGTATATATTCATCAACTAAAGGGCGTTGTAATAAGCCCCTTTTATTTAAATAAGAATGCTGACCAATAAAGCGGTTATGTTTATCCAGAACAGGTTGAATAACTTCTTCAATTCGACTTAAAAGAAAAAAAATAGTACCAAAAAAATCAAAGCTAACCTCTGTATGACTTCCTAAATTACAATTTGCAGTTCCATAAAAGATTGGCAAATCAAAAAATTTACAGCTAAAGTCATTATCAATCGAAGATAAATCAATGTATTCATTTTTATATGTGGGTAATATTTCCTTATTATACCCATGTAATGAAAGCAGTTTATAAAAACTATCTTTAAATCTGATTGTATTACCACTTCCTTTTTCACATACTTCAATCGAATCGAAGCAATGTTGAGTTACTTCAAACTCTATTTGTAAAAAATGTTTAAAAACAACTTCAAGCACATAATTGAGCTCTTCACCAGAATATTCAGGTACTTTAATTAGTAGACTCATTCTGATTCTCTATATTTAACAACTTTAGCAGGGTTACCAACAGCGATTGCATTTTCAGGTATATTTTTAGTTACGACACTACCAGCTCCAATTACCGCACCAGATCCAACTTTAACACCTTTGAGTATCGTAACATTAGCCCCAATCCAAACGTCATCACCAATTGTAACAGGTTCACTTATATGGTCTTGCTCACACATAGCGCGACCATACTTTATACCATGATCTCTTCCCCAAATAACAGTTTTAGGCCCTACCATCACATCCTTACCAAATGTTATTTTCCCAAGGAAGTGACAATGCGCGTTTGCATAGAAATTATCACCAAAAGTAATTAATGGTGAGCCAACTAACCGACAGTATGGCTCTATTCTTGCCTTACCTAAAAACTTTACATTACTAAATGTCGTATTATTATAAAGCTCAACTTTATTAAGTCGGTACTTTAAACGCTTTAAGCTTAAAATTAGCGCAGATTTAATCGTCTTAGGCATGCTGAAATCATCATTTTAGTTAATAGTGGTAAACTTACGAAAAAAGGCTTCAAGTCATCAGGGTTATAAATAGCCCACACTCTTTTACCATCACATTTAATATTTGCTTTAAATTGTTTAAAATACCCTTTACGAGCAATTAAATTTGGTATCTCGTGCAACATTAAAACCAAATGAGTTGAATCACTCATATTTTGTTGATATTTGGCGACTTTATATGGTTCAGTTGCCAAATAGTACTGAGTTAAATGCAATTTTACACCCGATGCACTGCCTACTCGGTGCCACATCATCGATCTAAGGTTCGTTTCCATTAATTTAAAGCTATCGTCCCTCTCATCATATTTAAACTCAGGCTCTGTTATTCCAATATTTTTCATTTTTTCTACAAGTCTACGGCCTTGTTCAGCGACAATTATTGGCGCTTTATTACTTGCACTACAACAGACACCATATTCATTTGGATACTGCGTTAACTTCTTACCTATCCATTCATTAATTACATTACTTTGTCTATCCTGAACACTAGTATAAGCGTATATATTAGTGTCATCACCAGGAACAAACTCAGAGAGCATAAACGTAACCCCTTGCTCAATAAAACCCTCTAGTTCTTTTCTAATACTCACCCAATCCCTTTCTTGTTCTATAAATGCATTTCTAAACACATTAATAGTAAGGTCTTGGCGGGTTACAGGCTTGATAAGCAAAGGATACATTAGCTTATGGCTCAGTTTTAAATCTTCAACTGCATTCAAATTAATAGATTTAGGATAGGGTACCCCTATTTCTTCACATAATTCATATTGAAAACTTTTATCTAGTGACTTAATAAGGTTCCCGTGATTTATAGGAATGTAGCAGGCTAGTGAAAGCGCTTTATATGTACGATGTAATAATTCTAGCTGAGCATCATCAGTTGGGTAAATGACCAATTTTCCATACGAATCCCTAAGTTCCATAACTCTTTTAATAAAAAGCTCATCAGCACTAGGAATACCACCAACATATGTCACTTTATTACTATATTTTGCTATAGAGTGACCATAATCCATCAATAATATATTGATACTCTTATCTTCATTTAATTCATTAATAATAGAGTAACCATTAACATGACCACCGAGTACTAGAGCTGAGTTTTTCAAAAATCACCTTTCCTTAAATATTTTTTTAATCGCACCTTTAACCCCTAATTGGAGCACTTTAAACTTCCAAACCCCTATCCGCCAAAATAATTTCATATACTTAACATTAATTACGTGAAGCACTCTATATATTGATAATGGCATTGAAAGAGAGGCAGATAAAATATTGAACCATAACTTTACCAGTATCAATTCAACACCTGTTATATTTTTTACATACGGTTTATCAGGATCTTGTTTAACGAAAACAGGTGTTACAGTACCTTTTTCAGTGTCAAATAACACAATAATTGAAACTCGATTAATCCACTTCCAAACTTTATATGTTTTTTTATATACATCATGATAATAAAAAGTCTTTTTATACATTTTAGTATCTTCATTTTTTCCGGGGTAATATAGTTTTGTTGGTGGAGCTATATAAAAATTCGGGAATAAAAAGTTCCCTAAACTCATATAAGCTGATTTCTCGTTATGCTTGATAACCCCTTGGAAGCGATGGCTATGCATTCCCATTATTGTTAAAACACGCTCATCTTCTAGTAAGGTCTTAGCCAGCTTTATTTCATCAACCTTTGGAAGATTGATATGCTCCATTCCCCAATGAAAATATAAAATTGCTTTCTCATTATTCTTTAAAGTAGCTAAATCTTTTTCTATAGACTCTAGTCTCAAGGGATTTACCCCTGGTCGATCAATATCAGCAACTTCAATTTGTTTCAAATAAGGACGATCGAAATCACAATACCCAAAGATTTTGATGCCTGATTTAATATCTGCAGGCTGTTTAGCCTTATCAATATTTTCGCCGGCACCAAAAGATTGAACGCCTACAACATCTAAGTTTTCAACTGTCTCAACAATTCCCATTAACCCTTTATCTTGAATATGATTGTGTGCCAAGTTAACGGCATCAACTTTCATATTTACTAAGTGGGAAAGTGAGGTCGAATCAGTATAAAGTGTACATTTATTTATTTCTGTACTGTTATCACTAATTGCTTGCTCTAAATTTACTACCCTAAAATCAGCTTCATTAAACTCTTTAATTTGAATAATTTTATTACTACAGGAAGTTAATAAATCACCTCCTAAAAATAAATCACCTGTAAAACAAATTATCATTTGATTTTCTCATTAAAGAATATCTTTTTCCAAGAAGCTATATTTAATAACTTGATAGCCCCATCAACTCCAATTTCATTTACAATATCTTTATCTTTATCTTTTTTATGGCCAACCAAATTCATTGTGAAAAAACACTTTTTCACTGAGTCATTAACAAATGTATTTAATTCGCCTTTAAACCATCTTCCATCAGGGATTGGCCAACCAAGTTTATCCTTTCTCCAACAAATCTCATCTGGCAACTTATTATTAAAAGCAATTCGAGCAAAATATTTTGTCCACCCTTTATGAATTTTATAACATGCAGGAATTTTTGCGGTGAATTCGACTAGACGATAATCCATAAAAGGCATTCGTGATTCGATTGAAAATAGCATAGATCGACTATCCGAGAAATGTATTAAGTTAATTAAACCGTGATATGTGTCATATTTTAAACTATCGTTTAGCGGTATAAATCGACTAGGGCCTTTTTTACCGATTAGCTTTAATGCTAACTTCATTGTAAACCTATTGCCAAATAGTAATTTCAAGGTTCTGAAAGTGAAGCCGAGTATTAAATAATTCCTAGCCTTTGGTATTTGCATTAAGCTCTTAGTTTGAGATAAAGCATCAAAATAGCCTAAATTATATAAGTAATTCGTTATATACTTCAGGTAGCCACCTTGCTGCTCATCGGCACCCTGCCCATCTAAAGTAACTACTACATTTGATTGATTTATTAAATTAAAAGTAGTTAAACCAGCCATCCCAGTACCAGCCATTGGGTTCTCCCAATGCTTAATAATTTTTTCATGCTGTAGTTTGAAACTTTCTTCATCTGGTTGGATTGTATGTGACTTGATACCTAGTTCATCAGTGATTAGTTTAATGAAGTAACTTTCATCACACTCTTTATCTTTATCTCCAAATACTGTTGAGAATGTTTGCTGCTGGTATGTAGAGTCTTGTTCTTTTAAAATTTCTTCTATTAAATAAACAATAGCCGTACTATCTAACCCTCCAGATAATGCACTACCAAAAGGAACATCAGCACGCAACCTCAGCCGAACAGCATCTTTCAGCAATTCATAGTATTCATCAGCTATTTTTTGAGCTTTTGAAGCACAAAATTTTTCGTTAGAATTATTAACCTCAAAATCCCAAAATTTTCTTTGTTTTATTTCAATTTTATCTGATGTTAAATCGAGCAAAGCTACACTAGCACAATCAAACCTATAAATATTTTTAAACGCAGTTTCTTTTTCAAACTCTAAAGCCCCTTCAGCAATCACTCTCTTGCAGTAGTTTTCATTTGGAGATGTATTTATATTTGAATATTCCATCAGAGATTTTATCTCTGATGCAAAAACAAACTCCTCTTCAGTTTCAAAATAATATAATGGCTTTACTCCAAACCTATCCCTAGAAATGAACACACTATCAGCTTCAGTATCTAATATTAAAAATGCCCACATACCATTAAAGCGAGAAACACATTGCTCTCCCCACTCTGCATATGCAGCCAGAATCACTTCTGTATCTGAATGTGATACAAAAGAGTGACCAAGTTCTTCAAGCTCTTTCTTTAATTCAACATGATTATAAACCTCACCATTATACACTATCCAATAGCGCTCTTTATAACTCATAGGTTGATGGCCTAAAGGGCTCAAATCTTGTATCGACAAGCGCCGATGTGCAAAACCAATAGATCGCATTATTCTTTGGTGATTTGTTTGAACAAGCTTTTTTCCTAAATCATTCATAATCGAGCTATTTAATAATAAATAACCTTCATCATTAGGCCCTCTATGACTAATTTTATCATTCATTTTGATTAAATTTTCAAAGGATATAGTGCTTTTGGAAATTACAGCAACAAGTCCACACATTGTATTAATTCCTATTTTTTACATTTTTCGCAGCGTAAAATATCGCCGATAAATATATGCTATACATGATTAGTTCATTTAAAACGAAATACAGAAGAAACGAATCAGTTTCTTGTGTTATAGCAAAACTAAGCATAATAAATGTTGATACAAAATAAGCAACCTTCCATAAAGCTGCTAACTTAAGATGATTTGAGACACCTAATAGAGTACTCAATGGAGATACAATAAATCGCGCACCAATTGCGATACAAATTATTTGCGCATATTCACCAGCGACAGACCATTTATCACCAAAAACAAATGCAAACAAATAATCACCAAAGAAATAAACTGGAAGGAATGCGCACAATGATAGGATTGATAACTTCAGCAAAGTTCTATTCAATATAGGCATGAGTTTTCTCGAACCTTCATTTATTGTATCGGATATTTCTTTTAAAAAAACTTGCCCTACAGCCCCTCCTATTACAGCAGCAGGTGCAGCTAAAATCCTAAAGACAAGCGTTAAATACCCTGCGACAGCAAAATCGCTTCCTGTTGCAACTATTATTAATGGCAATTGTAAAGTGAAGGTGTCTAAAAACGACGGCAAAGCATTAAATTTAGGGTAATCTGAAAAAGTTAAGGCATTTCTTTTTAAACTGGATTTATTGATTACATTCATGCCTGGTTTGAAATTACAGAACAAGTATATAGCAGCAAAAAGCTGCCCAATTATAAAGCCGATAATCAGTGAATTTGTAATTATGAAGAAGAGACCTACCTGTGACACACCCAGAACAAGGCTTTGGACAACCTTCGATATAGAAATAGATCTATAACTTGAACGGCTAAGACCCAAATATGTTAAAGCTTGATATACTGCTATGGACAGAGCACCAAGAGGTATTAATAATAAGGTGCTTAGGCTTATTTTATTGCTAAACAACTCTAATAACTGATTTGAAAATATTAGAGTAAGTAAAAAAATAGATGCACTAAACGCTAACGCTAATAAAATAGAAACCCACCAAATATGTAGTGAGTCCAGATCTTTTTTAGGCAAAACTATCGCTGCTTCATAACGTAAAGTTATTAATATAGCCATTGGTGTTACAATTGCCGTAAATACACCATATGCAGCAAACTCCTCAGCAGTAAAGATTCGACTCAATATAGGATATAACCCTAGTGCGATAATTTGAGCTAATACAGTACCACTAACAAGTGTTGCTACTTTTTTATAATAACTGTTAATCACTTTAGATCCTGCCAGCGTTTAAATACCCATGCATAGGCAAACTAAACACTGACTGAGACAACTTCTCAGCTACTGGAAAATCACCGTCCTGATAACCCAAATCCTTAAAAGCCGTCTGCTGATGCATACATTTCGCATAATAAACCATAGTCGGAACACCCTGCGCCTTATATTTAGCCATCTCCACTTCTCTATCTTCTGCTAAAAGAGTATATTGCGCCCACGAACTTAAGTAGCCTTCTGGTACTTGTGGTGTTTGGTATTTGTTTGAAAGCTCTTGTTCGTAGTTGCTCGCCGCTTTATTTCTATTGATAAGTTCAGTTGGGAATTCAGCTAGCTTTTCTAGAAGTATTGCTGCCTGAATGGTATCTAAGCGACTATTCATACCTATACGCACATTATCATACTTATCACTACCTTTACCGTGTACTCGATACGATTTTAATAATTCGGCCCATTCATCATTATTAGTAAATACAGCTCCACCATCACCGTAACAACCCAACGGCTTTGCAGGAAAGAAACTGGTTGTGGCTATATCACCAAAGCTTCCTGCTTTTTTTCCCTCGATTTCACCACCAAAACCTTGCGCTGCATCTTCTATTATTTTTAAATCATATTTATCAGCTATTTTTTGAATGGCGGGGTAATCTGCAGGTAAACCAAATAAATCAACCGCTATAATCGCTTTTGGTTTTAATTTACCTTCAGCGATAACCTGTTCAATTTGTCTTTCTAGGTCTTGCGGGCAAATATTAAACGTACTTTCATTTGAATCTACAAATACTGGTGTTGCACCTTCAAAGGCGATTGTTTCTGCCGTTGCAAAAAAAGTAAATGTAGGGCAGAAAACTGCATCCCCTTGCTTTACCCCTAGCACCATAAGTGCAAGCGTTAATGCATCAGTACCATTAGCACAAGTCATTGTATGTTTAACACCAACATACTCAGACAGCTTTTGCTCCAGATCCTGAACTTCAGGCCCCATGATATATTTACCATGCTCTAATACGTTTTTTATTCTTGCATCTATTTTTATTTGCAGGTGTTTATATTGCGCAGCTAAGTCGATGAATTGCATTGGTATGTCGCTTTATATTTATTATTGAGAGATGAGAATTAACTCACCATCATTAAGAAGGTATTTTTCACCCGTATGTTCGCAGGTCGTTTCTGCTGAGCCTATTAATGGTAAATCTAGTTGTTTACCATACTTGCTTATCCAACCGACTTGTTTGGCCGGTACCCCCACCATTAAAGCAAAAGGTTTAACATCTTTATTTATGACAGCACCTGCCCCTACAAGGCTATATTCGCCTAAGGTAACACCACATACAATTGTACAGTTTGCACCTAATGTCACTCCACGCTTGACTAGTGTATCTCTGTATTCTGTTTTTCTTTCGATAAAGGAACGTGGATTATAAACATTAGTAAACACCATGCTAGGACCACAAAACACATCATCTTCTAAATGCACATTATCATAAACTGATACATTGTTTTGTATTTTAACATTGTTGCCTATCGTCACTTTATTGCCGATAAATACATTTTGCCCAAGTGAACAACCTTTTCCAATTTGCGCACCACTACACACGTGCACAAAATGCCATACACGCGTGTGTTCACCAATTTGTGCGCCATCGTCTACAATTGCACTTTCATGCACATGGTAGTTCATAAGTTAAAGCACCTTTGTTAGTAATGGGTGAGCTTTATCGCCCGCCTTAACTATGCCTTGAACGCGAATATTCTCAACAGTTTCAATTGCAATGCGATTTTCATCTACACCAAAGCCGTTACCCGCTAATACATTTTGATAACTCAAAGTATGTAAATCGGTAAAGCCACCTGAGAATTCTAATTCTTCTGTCGAATCACCATCATTAATAGTGATGCTACGATATGTTAACTTCTCACCTTTAACAGCGTTTTCTGGTAGATTGTTAGAATCAATTGATAAGAACCACTTTACTCGCGCTCTTTCATATTGAAGATAACCACTTGCTGTTTTCTCATCTCGGTAATGAACTTCATTACTTTGTAACTCACCAAAAATAAAGTGCAACATATCGTAAAAATGAACACCTATATTCGTTGCAACACCACCTGATTTATGTTCAAAGCCTTTCCAAGACTTCATGTACCATTTGCCACGAGAAGTCATGTAGGTTAAGTCTACATCAAACACTTTATCTGCTGGTGCCGCAGCTACTTTCTCTTTCAATGCAATGATTGATGGATGTAAGCGTAATTGCAGGATAGAGTTAACTTTTGCACCATACTTCCCCTCATACTCTTTTAGAATATCCATATCTTCAGAGTTAAGCACTAATGGTTTTTCACATATAACATCAATGCCATTTTTAAGTGCATACTTCATATGTGGTGCATGTAGATAATTTGGGCTACAAATTGAAATGTAGTCTAACTTTTTACCTCCCATTGCTTGGTCTTCAACAAATGCTGTAAAGTCTTCAAACTCAGTAAAAAAGTCTGCTTCAGGGAAGTGACTATCCATTATGCCAACAGAATCATTAATATCCATTGCCGCTACAAGATTATTACCTGTATCTTTAATCGCTCTAAGATGACGTGGTGCTATATATCCCGCCGCACCTATTAGTGCAAAATTCTTCATTTATATTAATCCTTTCTTATAATCTTATATCAGCTTCTGATGGTGTTAAAACGTGCTTTACATCATATAACACGTGGTTTTCTTTACCTAAAGCACGCAGTTTTTCTTCGCCCATAGCTTTCAACTCATCATGGTCAACAGCTAAAACAACACCGTCGTATTTATCTTGTTCTAGCGTATCAATAAGCTCAATTCCGTATTCATGTTTCACTTCATCTGGATTTGCCCAGCTGTCATATACATCTACTGACATGTTAAAATCTTTCAATTCTTTAACAATATCAATAACTTTAGTATTCCTGACATCTGGGCAATCACCTTTAAAAGTGAAACCTAAAATTAATACTTTTGCTTCATCTATATGAATTTTCTGACTCGATAGTTTTTTAACTAATTGAGTAGCAACATACTCACCCATACCGTCATTAATACGACGACCGGCTAAGATCACTTCAGGGCGATAACCTACCTCTTGAGCTTTATGAGTTAAATAGTATGGATCAACACTTATACAATGTCCGCCCACTAAACCCGGTTTAAATGGTAAAAAGTTCCATTTTGTGCCAGCTGCTTTTAACACTTGTTCAGTGTCTATATTTAACTTATTAAATATTTTTGCGAACTCATTTACAATCGCTATATTTAAATCACGCTGTGTATTTTCAATCACTTTAGCTGCTTCTGCAACTTTAATCGATTCTGCTTTATGGGTACCAGCAGTGATAATTGATGCATATAACTCATCAACAAAATTTGAAACTTCAGGAGTTGAACCTGATGTTATTTTCATGATTTTTGTGAGTGTATTTACTTTATCACCTGGATTAATACGTTCTGGTGAATAACCAGCATAAAAATCTTGGTTAAACTTAAGATCAGATACCTTTTCAATAATTGGCAAGCAAACTTCTTCTGTTGCGCCTGGGTATACAGTCGACTCATAAATAACGACATCATCTTTTTGGATATACAGCCCCAGCATTTCTGATGCTTTTCTCAGAGGTGTTAAATCAGGTGTATTGTTATCATCTATAGGCGTTGGTACTGTAACTATATAAACATTACATTCCTTTAAATCACTTGCATTAAATGAGTAACTCATTAATGGTGCATTTTTTAGCTCTTCATCGCTGACTTCTAAAGTCGCATCATGGCCATTTAGTAATTCATTTACTCTAGACTGGTTAATATCAAAACCTAAAGTTTGATATTTTTTACCAAATTCGACAGAAAGAGGTAAACCTACATAACCTAAGCCAATTACACCTATTTTAATATTTTCTAAGGTCATTTCCAGATTCCTTTAGTATCTATAGTGTATTCAATGGATTTAGGCTTATTCTGTTTAAATTCTTTATGGTCAACCAACATAACAACGATATCAGCCTCCTGCTCTGCAAACTCAAAACTTACCAATTCAAATAAAAGTTCACCATTTAAACTTGATATATTCGGCTCTACAGCTAGAACTTTCCCATTGTGCAAGCTTGCTATTTTAGTAGCTATTGCCATTGCTGGACTTTCGCGTAAATCATCGATATCTGGCTTAAATGCTAAACCATAACAAGCAATAGTAATCTCATTTGCCGTCTTTGTAGGGTTAGCTTGTAAAAAGTCAGCTATCGCTATTTTGACTTTATTGATAACCCACTCTGGTTTAGCATCATTAACTTTTCGTGCTATATGAATAAGTTGTGCTTGCTCAGGGGTTTTTGAAACAATAAACCATGGATCTACCGCTATACAGTGACCACCAACACCTGGTCCTGGTTGTAATATATTAATTCTTGGATGACGATTTGCTAATGAAATTAACTCCCACACATCAATATCTAATTTATCACAAATTATTGACAGCTCATTGGCAAATGCTATTTGAACATCACGACATGAGTTTTCAGTTAGTTTTGCCATTTCAGCTGTTCTTGCGTTGGTTGTAACACACTCACCCAGAACAAAAGTTTTATATAGCTCAATTGCACGTTCTGAGCATTTTGGTGTCATACCACCAATTACACGATCATTTTCAACTAACTCACGTACAACATGGCCTGGAAGAACACGCTCAGGGCAGTGAGCAACATTTATATCAGTATTTTCACCTGATTCTTGTGGAAAAGAAAGATCTCCACGTTCTTCAGCTAACCATGCAGCCATTTGTTCAGTTGCACCTACAGGAGATGTTGATTCAAGTATAACTAAATCACCTTTTTTTAATACAGGTGCAATGGCTCTAGCCGCAGACTCAATATAAGTAAGGTCAGGTTCAGGTATTTCTGAATCATTGTTTTTAAAAGGGGTAGGTACAGCGATCAAAAAAGCGTCTGCAGGTTCAGCTATTATTGTCGCTTTTAAGTAACCTTCGGTCACAGCAGCATGAACAAGCATATCTAACTCTGGTTCTACTATGTGGATTTCTCCACGATTGATAGTATCAACTGCTTGTTGATTTACATCAACGCCAATCACTTTAATTTTTCGTGATGCGAACATCGCTGCAGTAGGTAAGCCGATATAGCCTAGGCCAACTACTGATATTGTTTTAAAAGACATAACAATCCTGTTAAAAAGCGTGATTTAAATTCCCGCTTATTTATTTATTTATTTATGACTAAATTAAAATTAGCACCTAAAACAAGCGCGATGTAAAATCCCGTCTACGAATTGGCTAAGGTATCGCAAATTCGTTTGCAAGCTTCACCATCACCGTATGGATTATGGGCACGACTCATTTCTTTATATGAAGTTTCATTACTTAATAATTCATTAAGAGCTGAAGTGATTTTTTCGACATCGGTACCTACAAGTTTAACAGTGCCCGCATCAACTGCTTCTGGACGTTCGGTTGTATCACGCATTACAAGAACAGGTTTACCTAGACTTGGCGCTTCTTCTTGAATACCACCTGAATCTGTTAGAATTATATGGGACCGATTCATTAAATACACAAACGGAAGATATTGCTGCGGATCTATTAAATGTACATTACCAACATCTTTTAATATGCGATTTACAGGTTCTTGTACATTAGGGTTAAGATGTACTGGATATAAAATCTGGCAATCTGGATGTGCTTTCGCTGTAATGGCTAATGCTTCACATATTCGTTCAAAACCACCGCCAAAACTTTCACGCCTGTGACCTGTTACTAAAATGAGTTTTTTAGTTTCATCAAGTATTGGGAATTGTTCAGCCAGTGTACTACTTAAGTCGCTATCATTTTCAATTTGTTTTTTTACTAGCAATAATGCATCAATTACCGTGTTGCCTGTGACATAAATATTTGTTGAGTCGTAGTTTTCATTTAACAGGTTTTGCTGTGACGTTTCTGTTGGGGCAAAATGAAACTTAGTTAATGAACCCGTTAATTTACGATTGCCTTCTTCAGGCCAAGGTGAATAAATATTGCCTGTTCTAAGGCCGGCTTCAACATGCCCTACAGATATTTGTTCATAGTATGCCGCTAAGCTTGCTGCAAAAGTCGTTCCTGTATCACCATGCACTAAAACTACGTCGGGTTTAAATTCTTTTAATACTGGAGTTAGCTCTAATAAAATACGGCTTGTAATTTCTGGTAGCGTTTGTCCTGCCTTCATTAGGTTTAAGTCATAATCAGGCGTAATTTTAAAAAGTACAAGTACTTGGTCTAGCATCTCCCTATGTTGCGCTGTTACGCATACTTTTGCTTCGAAACGTTCGTCAGAGGCGAGAGCATGTACTAATGGAGCCATTTTGATTGCTTCTGGGCGTGTACCAAATACAGTTAAAATCTTCACTTAAATCCCTAATGTACTACTTAAAACTAACTTTATAAAATGCGCGATGAAAATCCCGCCTACATAATATCTAAAAACAGTGTTCTACTTTGTAAGGGTAAACCCTCACCTACAAGCCAAATGTTCAATCTAAATTCCCGAGAATACACTTCGTGAATGTCGTAATAAAACATGCGCGATGTTATCGGTAATTGCTCCCGGCATTACTCTACTATCTACATCCATGTAGGCAAAATCCCGCCTACGATAAATTTAAATACCGTGTTCCTCTTGTAAGTGTGACCCCTCACCTACAAAGATACGCCGCTGAAGAAGTGTATACGGAACTTCTACTTATCTGATTTATATTCATAGTTGTAGTACCCGTAGTAGCCGTATGCGTTACTGGCTTTCTTTAATACGCCGTTAAATACTACACCTTTTACGTCAACGCCATTTTGTTCAAATCGATTACGGGTTAGTTCTATTTCACGAATATGATTTTGGCCAAAGCGGGTTACTATTAACGTGCTACCTGCGTGATTACCTATAATAGCGGCATCTGTTACTGCGAGTATTGGCGGTGTATCTATTAATACTATGTCGTAATCTTTTTTTACTACATTAACTAACTCTTCAAACCTTGGGTGCATTAATAGCTCTGATGGGTTTGGCGGTATCATGCCACGAGTTACTATATGCAAGTTTTCAACTGATGTTTGTTTAATTGTTTTACTTAGTGGTAAACGGCCTGATAAATAATCAGACAAGCCATTTTCCCAGTTTAATTCAAATTGCTTTTGCATATAACCTTTTCGCATATCAGCATCTATCACTAATACTTTTTGGTCACTTTGTGCTAATACTACCGCTAGGTTTGATGATATAAATGATTTACCTACACCAGGCGATGGGCCAGATATTGCTATTACATTATTTTTAGATTCCATCATGGCAAAGTGTAAACTTGTACGTAAGCTACGTAATGCTTCTATCGATAAATCAGCTGGGTTTACTGCAGCAAGTATACCTTTGGTGTTTTTATTTTTATTTTTATTACGAAGTTTATCAAGGCCAGTCAGTTCATCTTGAAAACTGGAAAATGGTACAGATGCGTATACAGGTAAGCCAATTGCTTCTATTTCATTTGGGTCTTCAACGCCTTTATGCATCGCTTTTTGAATTAATACTATTGCTATCGCTAACATGGCGCCTAACATAGTAGCCATTACTGCTATTAAGGCTTTTTTAGGTTTTACTGGTTGCGTGGTATTTACTTCTGCTACATCTATTATACGTACATTACCTACAGTACCTGCGCGTACAATATCAAGCTCTTGTACTTTACTTAATAACGACATATATATTTCGTTACCCACTTGTACATCGCGTGTTAAGCGCAATAGTTTTTGCTGTGTTTCAGGTAGTTTTTTTACTTTACTAGCTAGGGCATCTCTTTGTTGTTCTACAGCACTTATTTGCTCTAATATGCCTTGGTAATTAGGGTGGTTACGTTTAAATTTACGCGACATTTCTAATCGTTTTAAATCTAAGTCTTGTAGTTTTGTTTCAAGCTCTACTATTTGCTCTAATACGCCTTGGGTTTCTAATGTTATATTTACTGACTTTTTATTTTTTTGATAATCATTAAATAGTTTTTCAGATACTTCTAATTGCTTTTTAATTTCAGGTAATTGCACTTCTAAAAAATCGAGCGATTTTTTAGCTTCAGCTGAATTTCGTTCAACATTATTAAGTACGTAAATTTCAGCTATTTTATTTAGTACAGTTTCAGCGTATTCTGGATTTTCGTGCTGATAGCTTAAATTTACAATACCAGAGTCTTTACCTTTTTCACTGGCGTTAATAGCCGACTGTAATTCTAGAATGGTGTTTAAACGGTTTTTACGGCTAATGGTAAAAGTGGTACTAGGTCGTGCTACTAACTTACTAACCGTTAACTCAAATTGTCCATTTGTAAGGGCATCACCCAGCATACCGGTTAAAATCACATCGCCATCCGAGTTTAATAAACTGATGTTATTTTCGTCTTCAGCTACTAGCGTAAATACAGTGCCAATTGCATACTTAGGCACATTAAATTTAAATATTTCAATTTGCTCGCCACCCCAAGCGTAACTAGTGGCACCATAACTAGGTTCAGCTAAATCACCTTCGTTAATTGGGTTGAATTTACGGTAGCTTCTGCCACCTATCACCGGAAATAAGTTAGGTTGCGCAACAATGTCTAATTTTAAAGTATCAACTGCTTCACCAATTACAGATCGTGATTTTAGTAATTCGATTTCCGTAATAGATTTTGAGCTGCTTTCAAACATACCTGCCATGTCATCAAAACCAGGTACTGAACCGCTACTTTCTTCAACTTGTATCATCGCTGTCGCTTGGAATATAGGTGTTGAATACATGGCAATAAACACACCTGCTAACATAAATACAGCAGTTACAATGGCTATAAAAAATTTACGATCAACCAATGCACCAAACAAAGCCATTAAATCAATGTCGTTAGTGGCCTCTTGTGTTTTTGTTGGGCTAGTTTGTTGCATACTATTGACTACTATAGGTTGTTGAACGCTCATGATTCACTCATCCTTTATAAATACTTATGCCAGGCAATACATGCTTGATCTATTAGTTGATATACATGCTCAAATGCTTCATGACTTTGGCGATAAGGATCAGGTATTTCAGTATCATTTATCCATTTACCGAGTAAAAAGGTTTTACCTCGCGCTTGCGGATATTGCCCTAGTAAATCAGTTAAATGGCGTTGTTCCATCACTAAAATTAAGCTATTGTCGTTTATTAATTTGCTATTTAATTGCTGACCTTTATGAGCAGTCATATTTATAT
The DNA here is from genome assembly GCF_002276045.1 of Pseudoalteromonas sp. NBT06-2. Taxonomy (GTDB): domain Bacteria; phylum Pseudomonadota; class Gammaproteobacteria; order Enterobacterales; family Alteromonadaceae; genus Pseudoalteromonas. The sequence continues at coordinate 30,492 of NZ_NQMR01000040.1, forward strand.
CAAAAGTTTTAGCTATATTTTGTGCTGTGCTATCTGCAGGTTTACCTACCAAAGCAGTTAACCCAGCAGAAGATACTTTAACAGTACTTTCAGCTGCAGAGCCTTGTAGTTTACTTTTCAATAAATATTCAGCAGTTGGACTTCGGCATATATTACCGGCACATACCATTAATACAGAGTTAAACATGGCCATTAAAATAACTTACCTTTTTGGTCAATTTCATAAATGGTATCAATGGCACCAATTGTTGGTAATAGCTGGCTAATTAAGCGATTCCAACGTGCAATAGGCGCTGTTGTTACATATATAATATCACGTGGCTCTAGTTTAAATTCATCTGCCAATACTAATGCCACTACATTTTTAGCGTGAAGTTGATATACATCGGCTATTACACCGTCTTTTTGTAAATCGCGTTTACGTAATACAAATATGCCATTTGCATCGGCTGTTGCTTCGTTTAAACCGCCTACCTCTGTTAACGCTTCAGCTAAGCTTAAACCATACCTGTGTACTTCTACTGAACTCGCTTTACTTACATCGCCTAATACAAATACTTTTTGGCTATCAGTACGGTTTACATGAATAATATCGCCATGTTGTAATAACCGATTTTGCGATATATCACCATTTTCATAAAATTCATCTAATTGAATGGTTTCTGACTTATTGCCACGGGTAAAAGTTACGGTGCGCCAATCAGCTTTATCGTTTAAGCCGCCCGCTTGGTTTAGTGCGTCAATTAAAGTTAGAGGAATTTCTGTTACTGCGTAAACACCCGGTTTATTAACCTCTCCTGTTACATACGCTTTTTGGCTATTAAAACCCACTACCTTTATATCAATCTGAGGTTTTTCTATTATGCGGCTTAATCTTTTTACTAACACGTCGTGTAATTGGCGAATTGTTTTACCCGCTGCAGGAATGTTTGCGGCATATGCATAAGTAATCGTGCCATCGGCTTGTATTCTAAAACCATCAAACGCTGCGGTTCGTTGTACTGCTGCTGGTATTGTGAGTTCTGGATGATCCCATACACCAATAGAAAGCACATCTCCGACACCTAGTATATATTCATAGTGTGATACATTTACATCTTTTAGGTTGGCGCGTTTTAATTGGCTTTTACTCGCCTTTTGCTGTTGAAGTAGTGCAAAGTCTATAACCTGAAAGTTAACATTACTCATGTCATTTTCGATACTTGTGTTTTGCTCACTAGGTGTAATACCTTCAATATGACCACCTGGGATCACAGTACACGCACTCATTGTCAATAACGACAATGAAGTAACAATCAGTTTATAGCATTGTGCCATTGTATATTCCTACTTCTATTTACTAACTATTTTATAAAATCTAGCACGTTGAGTGCGTATTATTCTATCTTAAAAAACTTATATATTTCAATAAAAATTAAATTTATTTCTCTTTCATTTATAACTTAAATACGCTTCTTTAAGCCTTGCCATATTACTATTAACATAACTACTTGATAATCGCCCTTGGTTAAAAAAGGTTCTATTTAAGTTAATTGCTGTATCTGTAACGTAAGCAGCTTTATTGAGTAATTGATTATGCGATTCACCAATGCGCGTACTTACTTTATGACGCCAAGCTTTATTACCTGTTACTTGGCCATATTTTGTTACTTTCATATCTTTACGTGGTGTTAATGGAATACTAAATGCAATACCCGCTTGCTGTACTTCGGTATCGCTCATAAATAGTGATACATAACTATCACCAAACCAAAAGCGAGACTCTAATTTATAGCCTTTATCTTCTTCCCAAAACTTACCTGCTGTTGCATGAAAGCTGACATTTTTTTCAGACCAGTTATATCTATACGAAAGCGTATGATAATCCCTATCGTGTAAATAATTTTTATATTCAAAGTATGCTAATTTTGCATTAATAGCATGCCTACCTGTTTCACTTTGCCAAGCTGTTTCGTTTATAAGCCCATAGTGATCATAATACTCACGGTATAAACCAAATTGAGTTTGGTTATAAATATTATAAGGTAAAGCAAGTGTTTGATATATTACCGCTTGGTCTATACCATTTTGTACTTTGCGATTATAAAAAGGTTTATTTTGTTCAAAATCCTCGGTTTCTGCCACTCTTGTTTGAGCTCTAACATTAATACCCGCACCTTGCCAAAGCGGAATGTGCACATCAGCTCTTAGTGCTAATGAATAATCATATACGCCCATTTCAGTTGCATAAGTGGCAGATAATGCAGGCCCTATTGTTACTCTCGGTTTAAAATAAGGGCTATTATTTGCTCTATTACCAACCCACACTAATCCTGTCGGTTTTTTACCTTTGCCTTGCTCTATGCTTAATTTTGGCATTATACCATTTTCTATAAAGGTTTTGTATTCTTTGATGCTACCTTTCAATGTCAATAAAGGAATTTCTTGCTTAGATAATTGCACATTAAACTGGCTATTATTATCGAAATATTCTGTTATGCGGCCAATTACCAAGCCGATTGCATCTATATCGTTACGATTAAATATTGGGTTTTCGAATTCAACAAAAACATCAGCCTTACGGGTAAAAGCGACTCTAATGTTTTCAAAACCATCAAGTAATAAGGCTTTTTTTAGTTTACGTATTTGTGTGTTTAATAATTTAGTTTCTACATTTGGTTTATTGGTATTCGATTGGTTGTTTAATATTGCTTTTTGACTGTAACCATTAACAGTTTTAGATGTTTTATAGTTGCTTTTATAAACTCGTTTGTTTTTATTATATGTACTATTTTCATTATGGTTTACCGCAGCTATTACAGGCGCAGACTTTGTATATTGCTTTTTATTTTGCTCTGAGAAAGGCATAGTAAAGTTTATACCCCAAAATGACTCTTGCTCAGCAAAGTCACTATTACTATAAAAGCGACTCGTTAGCGTAAAAGTGCCTAGGTTATACAATAATTCTTTTGGTATTGTTATTCGTGCCGCCGCGTTTACAGCTTCAGCATCATGCTCTGCTTGTAAGCTTAACCAAGGTAACACTTGCCATTCAATGCCTGCAAACGGGCCGTTCATTTGCCCTGTTTCTGTATCGCTTTTACTAACTCCGGCACTTAACCTAAAGTTATGCCACTGTTTTGATGCACTTAAGTAATAGGTACTGTAATTATTGGCTGCGCCACCTAAGTCTCTTGCACCTATGGCAACACTAAACCAGTCTTTTGGAATGTAAGGGATTTGATATTTAGCGTTAAAAGAAAGATCTCGCGTTTGGCCTTCGCCTTCTTTATAAAATAGATTGTCGTGCATAGAAGATGATGCAATTAAGCCACTGGCTTCAAAGCCTTCAAATAAACCAGCTGAAAATATAAAGTTATGGCCATCAAGGTAGGTTCTAGCACGTAAATCAAGCTGATTGTTATACGAAAAATCCATCATACCTTGCTCTAATACTTGTGCATTAGGGGTATTAATTAAACCTGTAAAACCAGTGAATGAGCGGTGATTAGTTAATATATCATCTGCCAATGCTGAAAAACTTAGCATTGTACTAGATGTTATTAAAGCCTTTATTAGCGGCGCCTTAAATATAGGCATAAAAAAGCAATCCAAATTCCGTTTGAAACAAAAAAAGTGATGGTATCACGTTTATTGTTTAAAAGGGTATAAAACTAAAGTTATACATGCAATATAAAAGCCGCAACAGTTGCGGCTTTTTACATAGTGTAAATATCAACTAATACAAGTTAATAACTAGCTACCGCCAGTACTTGTATCAAGGGCTATCCATTTAGAGCAACCAGTGTCAATATGTAGTGATGAGCAAAGAATCCAAATCACTCAAAGCAGGCATTGATTACCCTAAAAACTGGGATCAGTTTATGAACTGGTTTCACGATGAACAATCATGCCTAAGTTATTTAAAAAAACTTCGCTGGCCTAATGGTTTTATTTGCCCAAACTGTTTTAGCGAAAGTGCTCCATATAGTCTTCCAAAAAATAAATTTAAATGTGTTAAATGCCGTAAGCAAACTTCTGTAACAGCAGGAACTATTTTTGATAAGATCAGAACCCCTCTAAAAAATTGGTTTGCTGCTGTTTGGTATTTAACAAATCAGAAAAATGGAGTCAGTGCGCTTGGTATGCAACGTTTACTTGGACTTGGTAGTTACCAAACGGCTTGGACAATACTGCATAGATTACGCCATGCTATTTATTAAAACCAAGTAAAAATAAAACTTACAACCTCGCTATAAACTTGAGATAAAACTCGTATTTAGCAAAGCTAATATAATTAATACAGGGACTTAATCATTCCCTGATCTATGTTTCCAGCACGAATTTACAGTTTTTTACGCAAGAAAACAAGTAAACATAAACCTGCTGGGTTAAGTTAGCAGAGAAATCAGTTTAATCCAATGTAATTTTAAGGAAGTTGATTTAACGCAATTTAAATTAATGCAACCCTAACATAATTCGATATATTCAGGGCTTAAGTTCATATTGACCGACTCTATAATTATCAGTGCATTATTAGTTTCTGTTAATAGCATTATTAATGGCGCTTCACTAGATTAGAGACCTTTGGCAGTAATAAAATAATTATAATCGACTGGGTTTATCAACAACCCGAAGTCTTAGAGTTAAAAGCTTAAAACAATATTACCATAGCCATAACAGCCTGATTTAGTATAACTATGAGTCAATATAGGCAAAACATGCTATCACTCTAACTTTAGAGCCTTTCTTTAAAGCGCTCTTTATAACGTCTAGAAAGGCTTAATATTTTTCCATTAATCAATTTCACCTCACTGTCGCCACTATTTAATGGTGTAATAGATTCAACATAATCTAAATTGATTGCATGTGAGCGATGAATGCGACTAAACCCTTTATCCGTTATTTTTGTGATTAAATTAGTTAAAGTTGTTCGCAGTGGATAAATACGACCTTTTATATGCAAATTCACATAATTACCTGCTGACTCAAGCCATTCCACATCATCAATTTTAATAATAAATTCTTTACCTAGCTTTTTTACCAGTAAACGATCTATGTTTGATGATTCGCTGTCATTTTCACTTTCATCTTCACTTTGAGCAACAGGACTTGCCTCACCTTGCAATCTAGATATAATAAAGTTGTAACCCTGAATAAATATAATAAAGAAAATAAAACTCCATAAATCTTTACGATACTCATAAAATAGCTCAAACCAGATATCACCAAAGTTGTAATTTCCCGACATGAAAAAATAACTAACTTCTCTCATACTCACCATTAAAAAAACATGCGACAACGAAAATACAACAGAGGCTAAAAAGTAGTAAAGCAAAGACAGTTTCAGAGACTGCCAACTAAAAGGTACTCTTTTTAATAATTGCACAATAGCGGGAAACAATATCACAGCGCTAATCGCACTTGAGTATTCCCAAACAAAAGGTTCCCATAATTGAAAAGGTAATACAGTATAATTTCGTTGCCCTTCCATAATTACGGAAGTGGCAAGCAAGCTATTATTTATAAAAAAATAGCAAAACAACAAACCAATTTCATAGCTTAATTTATACTTTTGAAAATGTTGCAACTTACTCATTTATATCCCATATGTAAAAGATCTTAATTTCCATCCCACTATACCACCACTTATCCCTACTCTTTGTTTTAACAGCCTTTTAATAGGTATGTTTTTATATTTATAAGTAATACTAAGCCAATAAAACATAAAAAGTAATAAATATTATGAAAAATAAAATAAATGATATTATCAAGTTATCATGGATTGCCAGTCTATTCACGCCCGATAAAACAGATATGCCAAATCGAAGGCATGATTTAGATTGGCTGCGAATAGCTGTATTTGGTTTACTGATTTTATTTCATACTGGTATGTTTTATGTTGAAAATTGGGGATGGCATGTAAAAAGCAGTTATCAATCTCAAACGCTTGAAAGCATCATGTTACTTGTTGAACCGTGGCGCATGGCTGTGCTTTGGTTAATTGCCGGTATATCAATACGCTTTATTATGGCTAAAGTGTCTGTTTGGCGCTTTATTAACATAAGAAGTTTTCGCCTATTATTACCGCTGCTATTTGGCATATTAGTGATAGTGCCGCCTCAACTTTATATTGAAATGACTCATAATGGCGATTTAAATATGAGCTATTGGCAGTTTTTAACTGAATTTTTCGCTAGTGATAGTGATATATTTAAAAAATATCAATCAGGTATTTGGCCACATATAGATGTTAACCATTTGTGGTTTATTCGTTCATTATGGCGATACTCTCTAATTATTTTATGTTTATTGCCACTATTAAATTCCGAATTCGTCAATCAAGCTATTAAGGAGCTATTTAACCAACACGTTATAATTACTACTGTCATTGCTACTGTGCCGCTTTTTATTATTCAAATAACGTGGAACCAAGATACTGTGCGTTACCCTTTAGGTTTTACTTTTATGATTTATGGTTATTTGATTGGCTGGCATAAAGTGTTTTGGCTTAAAATCGAAAATAATCTAACATCATTAATTTTAGTATTTGCAACCTGCTACCTCATTCTAATTACTTTTTACAATGGCGTTTGGCTCAATATTAACAAAGAAAGTCAAACATCTAATGATTGGTTAACTATGCTAGGTTTATTTAATTACAGTTTACTGCAGATCATAGGGGCATTAATGGTATTCTCAATAGCATATAAATACTGTAATAACCCCTCAAAAAAATTAAGCTACTTAAATGATGCTGTTTATCCATTTTATATTATTCATCAAACACTCATAGTGGTGATAGGTTACAACCTTTCACAGCTTAATTTAGGGCCAATAATAGAACCCTGCTTACTTATTTTGTTTACAATTTTTAGTTGTTTCATTGGATTCGAAATAATTCGTAGAACCGATATATTAAGGCCTTTGTTTGGCCTAAAGGTAAATAAAAATTATCGATTAGAGATACAAAGGTTTGGCTATACATTATCTTGCTTATTAATATTTATTATTGGATGGGAGATCCTCATTTAAATTCAATTACTGTTATTAAATTTATTATAAAACAGACCCTTTTATAGAAACATACTGTTACATATATAAAGTGTACTGATGTTGCAATAATTGGGTTTGTTACAGAGTATAGAGCAATCCAATACCTGTCCCCCCATTAAAGGAATATAAAATGATAAAAAAAACGATTATATGCTCGGCAATTGCCCTCGCAGTAGCAGGTTGTAACAGTACTTCACAACAATTAAATACGCCAATAGTACAAAATCAGACACAGTTTGAACGTTACTCTGCCGAAACTTTTTTTGATACCACCAGTATTATGGGCAGTTCATTTTCTCAAGATGGTAAACGTATTTTAGTCAGTTCAGATGAAACGGGTATTTTTAATTTATATTCAATCAATACTGAAAATGGCTTAAAAACACAACTAACTCAATCAAACGATACTACTTATCCTGTTCGTTACTTCCCAAATGATGAACGCATTCTGTTAACACGTGATCAAGGAGGCAATGAGCTGTTTCACCTTTATGTACGTGATTCAAATGGCACTATTACTGATTTAACCCCTGGTGATAAAGTACGCGCTAGCTTTAATGGTTTTAGTGAAGATGATAATTCATTTTATGTATCAACCAATGAACGTGATGCGAAGTTTATGGATTTATACCGTTATGATACAAAAAGTTATAAACGTACACTTGTATATCAAAATAATACAGGTTTAAACGTACAAAGTATTAATACTGACGGTACGCTTTTAGCATTAGGTAAATCTAATTCGAACAAAGATAGCGATATTTTTTTACTCGATCTTAATAAAAAAATGCCAAACCAAAATTGATTTCAGATTTTAAACAAGATGCTCAAATCGATGCAAATACATTTTCAAAAGACGGGGCTTATTTATATTACACTACAAATGGCAAAGGGGAGTTTAGCCAAGTATGGCGCTATGATCTAAAAAGTGGTCAACATAGTGAGTATCTAAAAGATGATTGGGATATCAACTTTATTTATTTTTCAAAATCAGGCAAGTACAGAGTTAAAGTTGTCAATGAAGACTCTAGTGCTAAAGTAACTGTTATCGATACCCAAACCAATCAAAATCTAAATCTACCTCCTCTACCAGCAGGGAGTTTAAGTCGTGTTAACTTTTCTGCTGATGAGTCGCGCATGTCGTTTTATTTAAATTCCGACACCTCACCAAACAACTTATATGTCTGGTCTATTGGTAGTGATGATATAAAAAAACTCACCTCATCGTTAAGCGCATCAATTAACCCAGATAATTTAGTAGAAAGTACGATTGCTCGCTTTAAAAGCTTTGACGGACTGGAAGTTCCTGGCGTCCTTTATAAACCTAAGCAAGCGAGTAAAGCAAACAAAGTTCCAGCGATTGTTTTTGTCCATGGAGGCCCTGGAGGGCAAAGCAGAACGGGTTACAGTGCAATGAAACAACATTTAGTTAATCAAGGCTATGCTATTTATGCAGTCAATAATCGTGGTAGCTCAGGTTACGGTAAAACCTTTAATCACCTTGATGACAAAAAACATGGGGAAGACGATTTACAAGACATTGTTTGGAGTAAAAAATATTTACAGAGCCTTGATTGGGTAGACGGTGAAAGAATTGGTATCATGGGTGGTAGTTATGGTGGTTATATGACCCCTGCAGCTCTAACGTTTGAACCTGAAGAATTTAAAGTCGGGGTGAATATTTTTGGTGTTACTAATTGGGTAAGAACACTGACTTCAATTCCACCTTGGTGGGAAAGTTTCAAAAAGTCGCTTTATGATGAAATGGGTGATCCCGCAACAGATGGCGAACGTCATCATCGTATATCACCACTATTCCATGCTAAAAACATCACCAAACCATTAATGGTTGTGCAAGGTGCTAACGATCCTCGCGTATTACAAGTTGAAAGTGATGAACTTGTTGAAGCTGTAAAATCGAATAATGTTCCCGTTGAATACGTATTATTTGATGACGAAGGTCATGGTTTTACTAAAAAAGCGAATCAAATTACCGCATCAAATGCTTATGTCACATTCCTTAATAAGCATTTAAAATAACGAAATAGTCACTGTAAAGCATCATAGTTACGAACTATGACGCTTTACAAACTGCCTTAACTATATCTATATCTAACTAAACTCTAATAATCAATTACAGTTTTCGGTTTTACATAAAGCTGAAACTTACAATTTAGTTTTATATTTTTCAAACCAAGCTAATGTATGCTCAATTTTAGTGATCATACGAGACGGTTTACCGGCAATACCATGTGGCGCACCAGGAACTTTAACTAACACAGTATCTATTTTTCGAAGTTTTAAGGCTTGATAATATTGTTCTGTTTGTGCCATCGGTGTGCGTAAATCTTCTTCACCAGTCATAAGTAAAGTTGGTGTCGTTACATTACCCACTAAAGACATAGGCGAGCGTTGCCAGTAATGCTCAACATGCTCCCAAGGCATACCTGGAAATTGCGTCGGAATTTGACCTAAACCACTATCAGCCGTTAATACCTTGCTTAACCAATTAATTACAGGTTTTACAACTGCAGCTGCGGAAAATCTATCGGTTAAACCAATCGCATATGCTGTTGCAATACCACCCGCTGAACCACCTGCAATAAATAGATTTTTGTCATCAATAAAGCCTAAATCAATCATGGCATCAACACCTGAGTTATGATCGGCAAAATCTTCTTTTGAACTGTATTTATATTTCAATAACATAGCAAAACGTTCGCCGTAAGAGCTGCTACCACGGTGATTATCATAAAACACAACATAACCTTTCGCAGCAAAACGTTGCAGTTCAGCAGTAAAGTGCGGACCATATGCTAAATGTGGACCACCATGAATTTCAAGGATCAAAGGGTATTTTTTTGTCGGGTCAAAATCCGGCGGTGTTATATACCAACCTTGAATTTGTTCACCATCAAATGCCGATTTGTAGTTAATTTCGTGTATTTCACCGAGTTGTTTATGCGCAAGTAAATCTTCATTTAGGCTAGTTAGCTGTTTAACTTTACCTCGCGTACTGACCATAGCAACATCAGCTGGGCGCTGAGATGAACCCGCTGTAAATACAATTTTACCTGAGGTATTAGCATCAAATTCACCACTAATATATGGGCGACCTAATGTGGTTCCCGTTACTGTATCTGTTAAATCTTTTATTTTACCTTTCGCTGTAATGGTCGCTATTTTACGTTTACCAAAATCATCGTAACTAAAAGCAAGTGATGAAACAGAAATCCACTTTGGCGATCTCACTGAACGATCAAAATCAGCCGTGATTGATGTAACTTTTTTAGAGCTCCAATTCAAAATATTTAACTTAGCATTACGATAAGGATTTAATTCATTAGAACCCGATAAAAATGCTAATTTTTTACCATTTTCAGAAAATACAGGATGGTACTCTTTACCTGGTGTTGAGGTTAACTGTGTGATTTCACCCGTATTAACCGATACTGAAAACAAATCACCTTCCAGTCTTTTATATTCCCAATCACTTATGCGATTTGCTGAAAATACAATATTTTGGTTATCTTTAGTCCAAGCAAGTGCCCCTTTATGGTGGTACTCACCACTTGTTACTTGGCGGGCTGTTCCCCCCTCTGCTGGTAATACAAAAATATGGTTGTAACCTGGTTTAATTAAACCACTACCATCTGCTTGATAATAGGCTTTATCAATTACAATAACAGGTTTTGCCCACTTAGCGCCTTTTGGTTTTTCAGGCATTTTTGCAAGCTTAGTTTTTTTACCTTTTACTTTTTGACTAAATGCTAACCATTGACCATCTGGCGACCAAGTTAAGTTACTCACACTTACTTGCACTTGACTTACCATCGCAGTTTTATTTTCAGTTATATAATGAACGTGAATTTGTTTGCTACCCGTTTCATTACTTACAAAAGCTATTTTTTTACCATCTGGCGACCAAGTTGGTTGTGTATATTGGTTGTCGTTTGAAAATAGCGGTATTTGCCCACCCGATTTAACATCAACTAACCATAGGTTTTTATTTTTGTTATCGGTCATAATGTTGTTTGAATTTCGAACATAAACAACTTTTTTACCATTTGGAGAAAGTTTAACGCTACTAGCATATTCTAAGGCAAAAATATCTTCAGCCTCAAATATTGACGATGCAGATACCCATGCAGAACTTAGCAAACCACCAAGTAATACTGCACCTTTAAAATTTTTTTTCATGCATTACTCCAATTAGAAAATAAGTTCAGTTTTTACATTGCGTTAAACTATGCCTTTGTCATTATTTTTTCGCAAATAATATGCGTTTATAGGAAGGTTTTAAAAGATAGATAGACAAATAAATGTAATTTAAAAATAGATTAAAGATTAATAAATATTAAAAATTACTTTTAAAGGTTTTCGTAGAATGCGATTTTTTTTGCCATAGCATCAACTGTCATTTGCATACTAGCAACAACAGCATATAACTCTTTTGCACGTTTTAGTTGAGATTCACATGCTACATTATCTTTTATGCCCGACATATATTGAGGTGGAACAGCATCGATTAAATCATGGAAAGTGTAATGACCATCTCCATTATTTTTATTCGGCTTAGGTAATTGAGCACGATTACTAGACTTATGTCTTAGAACAAAAGCACCTCTAGCACCGTTTTTCATCATTTTTTTACTGGCATTTTTATCTATTTCATAACCAAAAGCCTCTAACCACATTACTTCATTAGCACCCACTTTTGGTGAAGTATCGTTATACCAGTTACTTGAAATACTTTGGTCGCTTACAAATATAAATGTATCTTTTCGATTAATTCCTGCACACACACAAATTGCATTTTCAATTACACTCCAATCAGCACCAGGTACATACATAATGCCCATTGTTTCAGCTTTTCGAAATCCATCATAAAACATGGTGGCAACCGCATCATTTAAACCACTAATATCATTTAATGCACTAGAGCTATAAAGTGCAAATGTACCTAATCCTTTTTTAGCTTCTTGTGCTGCAAAGTTCGCATAAGGCTTTATATTAGAGTTCATTAAAGCAAGGTTATGCCAATAAGCAACACGCGCGCCCAAGCTTGGTATCACTTTACTTTGAGATGACAATTTAGCCCAGCGAGACATTTTATTAACTAAAAAACTCCAATCCTCTTTCGTTAATTGCCTTATATTTAATTTATTATTAGATACTTTACTAACTGCTTTAGCCCAATTATTTCGACCTCTAGATTGCGTTTGTTGTAAACTTCGTAATTCATTTAACCTTTTAGTTTGTAATGAAGGTCGGCCTAATAACGCCATTTCAGACCATCGAGGATCATCAAAACCATGCCAAGCTTCAAATGCTGCTTTTCTAAACATAGCGATCGATTGCGGATCTGTCGGATCAAGTGAGTAAGACTTCATATAGCTATGCCATTGCTCATATGCTTCGGACTGATTAGCTGAGAATTGTTGAGGAGTAGGAATTGATTGACTCATATATAAATCCGATTATCACTTAGTGTATTTAAAAATACAGCTTTTATACCAATCTTATTAAATAGCGACTCATTCTTACAAGCGACCCCCTACTCTCTTCTTTAAAAATGATTATTGCACCGCAACTACTTATAAAATTTTTTGCCTTGTGATTGTGCGTTTTCTCTTACTTAATAATTAATCACTTACTTAATGCGATTGGTATTAGTTGGTTGAACATTACTATTATTAAGGCACTAATTAAATTTTAGTGCCTACTTAGCTTCACTATTCTAAATATGCTACCCATAAACATCAATAGGCGTAAAATTTAAAACTTTAATAATAAATCAGTTACCTTTCTGATTTGAGCACTTGTTACTATGCTTTTTGAATGGAAGTTAGACATAGTACCTGTTTTCTCCCTTGTGATTTCAATAGACACGATACATGATTTTGATTTATCTAAGTCTCCATGGTCAAAAATGACGAAATCACTCAAATTAAAAATATAGTCACCCTCTTGTTTAAAATCAGCCCCCTCTAGAAGAGTAAGGTTCCCCCCAGACTTAGTTTTACACTTTGCCACTAAATTATATGAAGACTCGCTTGAAGAGTCAGTACCATCGACATGAACATTAAATGCTTTATTAAAGAAAATATCATTTCCTTTTTGTGGTGATAAAATCGAAAATGACACAGGTAAAGCTACTGTCGCAGACGCATTTTCATTTTTATTTCTTTTTAATTCGATAGTAAATTCAGTATTTCCTGCTGTTATATCAAAGTACCCCTGATAATCTACATCTAACAAATCAAAGTCTTTTTCTAATTCTTTTGTAATACCATTAGCCGTAGCCATCACATTATCATTACTTGTCAATATGACATTTGTGCCTGAAGAACCCCCGACATTAAACTCTGTGTTAACTCTTGTTCTACTGCCATTTGATTCAACTTTAATACCAGCCCAAAGTCCTTCAGTTTTAATTAAATCTGATTCAGTATCTGATGTACATGCAATTAAAGAAATTGCGATTAAAGGCACTAACTTTAAATAAGGAGAAGAAAATATCATAGGATCACTCACATTCCATAAATTATAATTTATACAAAAAATAATATTAACGAAACTAGCCATCATTATGTGTAGAATTTTGTATGTAAATTGTATCGAAAAGTATCAATGATTAATTAATACTTTTATATGCCTTATCTTTAATTTAAAAGTTAGTCCTATTTATCTTTAATATATCGTTAAACCTTAGAAATACCATCCAAATAAAGCTTGTAGTTTTCGTCATTTTCAATTCTACTTTCACGCCAACTTTCATCATAATAACTATTTAAATAGCGCTCACCACTATCACATAACAAAGTAACAATAGAGCCTTTTTGGTTTTCTTTTTTCATGCGTTCAGCTAGTTTTAAAACACCTACAAAATTAGTGCCTGTTGATGGCCCTACTTTTCGCCCTAGTTGTGCGCTTAACCAAAGCATTGCCTCTATGCTTTGTGCATCAGTTACTTTTAGCATTTCATCAATCACACCCGATATAAACGAAGGTTCAACACGCGGGCGGCCTATGCCTTCTATTTTACTACCTTGCGTATTTTTTAATCCTATATCACCCGTTTTGTAATAGTCATAAAAAACCGAATGCTCAGGATCGACAACTAAGAGCTTACTATTTTTCCCTTGATAACGAATATAACGACCAATTGTAGCAGATGTACCGCCAGTACCAGGACTCATTACTAACCAACTTGGTTCTGGAAAACGTTCTTTCGACATTTGGTTAAAAATGCGTTCAGCAATATTATTATTACCACGCCAATCTGTTGCTCTTTCTGCATAAGTAAACTGATCCATATAATGACCATTTAACTCTTTTGCTAGTCTTTCAGACTCACTATAAATTTGTGTTGTGCAATCAACTAGATGGCACTCTGCACCATAAAACTCTATTTGCTTTATTTTTTCTTTAGCCGTACTTTTTGCCATTACAGCAATAAAGCGTAAACCCAATAAGCGAGAAAAATAAGCTTCGGATATAGCTGTTGAGCCACTTGAAGATTCTATAACGGGTGTATTTTCATTTATCCAGCCATTACATAAAGCATACAAAAATAACGAACGCGCTAAGCGATGTTTTAATGAACCTGTTGGATGCGTGCTTTCATCTTTAAAATAAATATCAATATATTTAAAATAAGGCAGTGGTAATTGAATAAGGTGCGTATCTGCTGAGCGCATATAATCAGCTTCTATTTGAGATATCGCGTATTTGGTCCAATTCGTATTCATATAAACTCCAATTTAGGCATACAACTTTAGTATTAATATAAAATTCAGAATTAAAACAATACACTAATAATGAAATAAGTGAACTTTTAGTAATTCTTGCGGTTCGATCATTTCAAAGATTTATTCATTCTATTTTTAAATTAATGCACACATTACGTAACCTTAATGACTCAAAGTGAAAATTATATTTTTTGCTGAACTAGAGACTTAGATTTTATTTTTCTTAGTCCAGTAAGCAGTACAGCCCCCTGGATAATAAACAAGTACGCTCCTGATATAGGCATAATGATCGCGATAACAATACCTATCGTAATAAAACCCCAAGCTAAATAAAGCGAAGGAGTAAACCCTTCTTTAAGTGCTTTTTGTAGCATAAAACCAAATAAGATCCAGAAAAAGCCAGTTAGTAAAAACCATACAATAGCTTCTCGCTGAAACATTATTTGACCATTTACAATAGTGCTAGAAAACCAATTATCTTGATGCATATCCACTAAGGTTTGCCAACCTAAAACTAAACCAATTAAGTTATGAATGACACCTGTAAAAACTAAATAGTAACCTGAATATTTCATTACTTTCATTGTCTCATTCCTTAAATTTTATAAAAATTAAACGGGTTATTTTGTATTGTAATTAGCTATTCATTAAGCATTAGAAAAAATGCTTTTGAAGCCAACGCAGATAAACGAAGTACAGTATCAATAGCAAGTTTTGGCTGGATTTGCTGTATGCCTAAAAAGTTTGCATATGCTATTAAAGCAATATCTTTTGCTTGAGCTTCCTCCATTCCTAATTCGATATAACAACCTGCTAAATAATCTTGTCTTTGTTGATCTATCTTTTCTAAATGTTCAGCAATACTTTGCTCTTTTAAAGCCCATGCACGGATATGTATTTCAGCTTCTATATTATGACTGGCTATCACCTGATCTAATTTTTGTAGCCTCTCTAAAGGGGATTCTTGTGTATTTGCTTGCGCTATAAAATCTAACGTCATTTTTTGATACCAATGAAGCATTAAGGTATTTATAAATTCCGCTCGGTTTTTAAAATGATGATAAAAAGAGCCTTTTGTAACACCTTTCAATTCACACAAAGGTGTAATTTTTAAAGAGTCAGGACCCTTTTTAATTAATATTGCCAGTGCAAATTCAAGCCAATCTAACTGGCTATTTTTATTATCTTTTTTCATATTCTATTAGCTTTAATTGCATTATTTATCACGGTACGAGCAATGATATAATGAAAAGGTAAAATACTATTCACATATATACCCAAGCCACTTGATAATGCTTGTTTCAGAATTTATCAGGTGAGTTAGCACAAGGCACATCATTTTAGGAATGCTTATTGCCTTTCAAACTGATGTAACGTAGTGATTACTTACCTGATAAATTCCCTACGGGCGGGTTTTAAATGGTCAACTACCGCGTTATTTATGTTGATAAGGGAATAACCATTACCTGCAATAAATGTCTTGTATTTGACCATTTAAACTCCCGCTGAAATCATGCATTTCCAAGTAGCTTGGGTATATACGACCAATCAGTGTTTTTTGATTTACTAAAGTAGATACAATCACTTCATTTGACTGTTTTAATACTGAAATATAAAACACCATATGTTTATCTTCAGCATAAGATATGATTTCACCTTCTAATTTTTCAGTGATAGTTAAAAAACCCGCTTTATCGCCAATTTCTAATTCATCACTTGCAGGTTTTAAATTATCAGCTCCTACCTCAAAACCAAATAGTTTCACGATACGATTACGTATAGCCATTAAGAGACTGACCCATTTTGGCATATAAGCAAAAATAGCATGCTGTAATTGACTGGGAGATAATTCGGTTTTTTGTATTTCAACGGATAATGCATCACGAAAGTATGGCTTTTTCACTTTACTAGCTAAAATATCATTTTGTGGTTCTTTAAGCGTGTGTATATTAGGAAATAACCAATTCATCTAAAACTCCATCATTTAACATGCATACCATTCAGTATGGTATGCATGTTAAATGAATTTTTAATTTAGATAAAGGAATTTTTATTTTTTTTGAATATTAAATTGATAAATTTTATCGTTTTATTGTTAATTTGCTCTCAATAAAAATCTTAATTTGATATGTATACCCAAACCACTTCAAGATGCAGGATTCAGTTGGAATTAGAAATGCTTTAGGCAAGGCATTGATTGAAGAACATGGTTATTCCCTTTTCAAAATCAATAACGCTGCATAAAGTATTTATAAACCAACCTTACAGGGACTTCTGAGCAAATCATACTCGTTGTTGCCTGCATGGATGTAGGTACTAGAGCAATGCAGGAGCATATTGCCGGTCCATCTTTTTTTAAGGGAGTAACTATTAATGCAAAGATGCGCCTAGATCATGAATTGCTCAGCAGTCCTGAACCTCACATCTTGAAGTGGCTTGGGTATATAACGAAGGCAAAGTTTTACACCTATACTCAAGCTACATGGAAATAGTTTATTAAGTGAGTGATTAAATAATTTTAGGCTCTGTTTCATTACACAGCTGTCGCCTATAAACCGCTAAAAAGCTTGCTGAAAACCATATTTTGCACTACTTTATTTATACCAAGTGAGATAATTAGGTAAATACTTAATTACTATACCTTTCATTTTACCTATACCTAGCTTTTGAAGTGAGTGATAAACCATTAAAATTTTGGAGGTAATAAATGTTTTCTATCATATATTTTCTATTTATTAATCGTTTATGATCTCAATATGACATTTTTATAATTCTAATGGAATTAAGAAGGATAAGGGGATAGGCTTTGGACTAATATACTCTTACGACAATAGTATACTTGGCACATTAACACCACGGATCAATTTGTTACTAGAGCGCTGATTTAGATCTCAGTTGTATAGATATAAATTAATTAACTTCCTTCAAATAGAAGATAATGTAGTTGGTCTGATAGAAGACATGAAAACGTGTTTTAAATAAATAATAGGAATATAATGAAATATTTATCCTTAATGGCAAAATTAATGGTGAGTGCAGGCATAATACTTATTCTGCTAATTATTAGCGCTAGCTACTCTCTTTACTCTATGGAGAGCATAGGTGCAAGACTAAAGACAATTGCAGAGAGCAATATACCATTAACAAAAAAAATAGCTGACATCACCACTCATCAATTAGAGCAAGCTATTCAGTTTGAACGCGCATTACATTACGGTAGTACTTTACAACAAAAGACTAATAAAAACGCAGACTTTCAACAAGCAATTAAGAAATTTGATGAAAGGACTAATCAAATTGTAAAGGAGTTACATCAAGCAGAAAAAATTATTGAAAAGGCCATAAGAATAGAACAATCAACTAATGTAAAAAATTTAAAAAAATTAACTTCTTTAGATATGACTTTAAGGAAAATAGAAGCTGAGCATGAAGAGTTCGCTGAGCATTCCCATCAAGTATTCACTCTTTTCACTGAAGGTAAGTTAGATCAAACTGAAGAAGCAATAGAACAAGTTAAGCATCAAGAGGAGCAGTTAATTCACGAATTAGAAGCTTTATTAACTGACATTGCCTTATTTACAACATTCAGTGCTAAAGAAGCACTTGATGTTGAACATCAAGCGATTACAATACTCATCATTATCGTGGTTTTCAGTATCTTGATAGGTGCTTACATTAACTGGAAGAACGCTCGTATAATAGTGAGTGCAATTAATCGCGCAATTGTTACTGCATCAGGTGATCTGAGCAAAGTTATTACGGTGCAAGGCTCTGATGAGATAGCTCAATTATTAACTGCAATGAATGGTATGCGTGAAAAACTATTAAGCATGTTGTCTGAAATCTCCAATACCACAGTGGAGTTATCTTCCACCTCTGAAGAGCTGTCAACCGTTATGAACCAGAGTTCACAAACTATCCAAGAACAACAACACAGTACTGAGCATGTAGCTGATGCGGTAAAAGAACTTAATATATCTATTCATGATGTAACATCGAACATTAACCTAACAGCGGAATCGGCTAAAGAAGCTGATAAAAAAATTGATGAAGGTGGTCAAGTTGTGGCAAAAGCCATTGATAAAATTATGGAACTCAATGAACAAATGGGTACATCAGCACAAGCGATTAGCCAGGTGGAACAACAAAGCCAATCTATCTCTACCGTATTAGATGTAATTAAAAGCATAGCTGATCAGACCAACTTACTCGCATTAAATGCCGCTATTGAAGCCGCACGAGCAGGAGAACAAGGTCGTGGTTTTGCAGTGGTTGCTGACGAAGTTCGTACCTTGGCGAGTAGAACACAAAAATCTACCGAAGAAATTAATACTATTATTGAGCAATTACAATCTAGTTCACATAAAGCAGTATCTGTAATGGAGCTTAGCCAAAAACAATCTAAAGATGCTGTAAAATATGTAAAAGATTCTGGTGAAGCACTCAGTATTGTTGCAGAGTCTATTAACCAGATTACCCAGATGAGTCAACAGATTGCAAGCACAGCAGAAGAGCAAACAACCGTAACAGAAGCTGTAAATAATGACATTATCAAAATTCATGATAAAACAACTCAATTGGCTACAAAGGCAACACAAGCGGCAGGTACCAGTCGTGAATTAGCTCAAATTAGTGCGGGACTGCAAAGCCAAGTTGAGCGTTTTCAAACATAGTAATATTGCTCGCTTGGCAGGGAGAACTTACGTACATACTCAAGTTAAAAGTATTATCGTTAACTCGTATAAAGTTTTAGAAACCGAACAGCCCAACAAAGTCGTTAAGGATGAGTCAGGCCAATCAGTGCACTTGCCAACTCATCCACTAAACAGGTTTGGCTATAATATTGAATTTGATAGCAAAGGGAAATACGAGGAGTATACTATTGATTACGTTACATTAGCTGCTCATATTGTTGCTTTGCATAAAGAGACAAAAACACAAGATGTTGATTTTGACATCCCATGTAAAGAATATGTAAGGAATTGAACCAGTGAAAAGGTAATAGTCCTTGGCTGATATGGAAATTTTGGTAAAAAAATCGTTGAGAACCTTAGTAGCATTGAAGATATGACCATATTCATTGCGGGTCGAAACTTAAGTAAGTCATCAGCATTAGTAGCAAATCTAGAAAGTGTTGCAGTCGCTAAATTAGAGCCATTGGTCGTTGATATTTTCGCTGATGATTTTAAAGAGCGATTAGCTACCCTTTCGCCTTAGCTTGTTATTCATACAGGTGGCTCTTTTCAAGGGCAAGATTATCGTGTGCCAACAGCATGTATTGAATGTAGCGCTCACTACATTGATTTAGCCGATGACAGAAGGTTTGTTTGTGATATTGCAGAACTAGATAACCAAGCAAAAGATAAAGGTGTATTAATCGTAAGTGGCGCTAGTTCAGTGCCGGGCTTGTCGTCAGCCGTGGTTGAGCGTTATCAAAATCAATTTAGTACCATTGAATCTATTAATTTAGCGATTGCTCCGGGGAATAAAGCAGAACGTGGATTGGCAACAGTTGAAGCCATTTTATCTTACACTGGACATCCTCTAAATGTATTTAAAGAAGGTCGTTGGCAAGATGTTTATGGCTGGATGGATTCAAAAGTAAATGACTTTGGCGGCTTTGTTGGTAAGCGCCTCTTGGCTAATGTTGATGTACCTAATTTAGAATTATTTGCTAGCCGATATGATGTAACGCAGCAAGTTAGCTTTCAAGCAGGCTTAGAGCTTCCAATATTGCATAAAACCATGGTGAGAATGGCCTACCTTTCAAAAATTGGTTTAGTAAAAAATTGAGCTCCGTTATCAAAAGCAATTGTTACCTATGAAACAAATTAGCCAAGAAATATTATATAAAAATGCGATATATTCATTGGCCTTTTTATGGGATTTTACAGGGCTAACCTCAATTTATTTCTCTCCTGAAATTGGTTATGTTTACATCGCTAATGTTAATCGTGGTTTAATACACCCTAATCGAAACCTAACAACTTAAATAATTAGTTTAAATCAAAACAAAGAGGCCAACCTTGTCTTCACTACAAATTGCAAGATTCATCATTTCCTTTAGTTGGTTATACCATGGGATTTTTCCAAAACTTTTTCATATTGCACCATTAGAAAAAGCCATGACTGCCAGCATTGGTTTATCGAGTGAGCTTTCTTATTTAGTGACTAAATCAATGGGTGTTGGAGAGATTATTTTTGGGGTGTTATTCTTTATTTTTTATCGTAATAAAGCGATAATTTTATTAAACATTATCGGGCTTTCTGGCTTATTATGTTTTGTGGCAATTTTGCAGCCTCAACTACTTATTGAAGCATTTAACCCGGTTACTACCAATATTGCCTTAATCGGTTTTAGTTTAATTTTACTTGTCGAGACAAAGGCCGAATTAAAAAATGAACACAAAGAAGAGAAAGTATGACCGTCGAAAAGTGTCCTCCTAACGTTGATGAAAATGACTGTGTGATTTTATTTGATGGGATCTGCAAGCTTTGTAATGCTTGGTGTAAATTCATCATTAAATATGATGCCCGACAGTGCTTTAAACTATGTAGCGTACAATCACCTGAGGGCCAGAACATACTAGAGCATTTTAATATGCCAACAGCTCATTTTGATACGATGCTGTATGTAGAAGGTAACCAATATTTTGATAAAAGTGATGCATTTTTAAATGTCGTAAATAAACTCGGATTCCCATGGCGTATATTATACGTATTCAAAATAATCCCTAAGGGAATAAGAAATTGGTTTTATGATCGTATAGCCCTGAATCGGTATTCATTATTTGGTAAATACAATAGTTGTATGATACCTAGTAAAGAAAATGATAACCGGTTTTTGAAGAACAAATCTGTGTAGTAACATTAAAGTTTGCCCGTAGCAGAAGAAGAGCAAATAGGGTCACCCATCTGAATTAAAGCTCCGTAGTCAGCCAATTTATAGGGTGACTACCGCTCTTGGCTACTAAGCCTCAGTAATTTTTTAGTGCCAAAGTTAATCTTGTTTTAACAGATTGCTGGCTTTGCTTTTAAAAAGCAATTCAACTCGCTGTCCCTTAGCCGTTCTTAATCTTTTTTTTCTATTGTAATTTCAATGCTTTTGCTTTCACCCGCAAACCATTTTTGTAGATAAATAGAGCCTACAATAGGTGGCATGCCATCTTCAGGGACTTCTTTATACCGGATACTGTTTTTGTTGTGTTTTTCAAGTTCAAATTTTAATTTTTTAGTAGTCATATGAGTCAATGCAGATAATTTTTAGGTATAATATACCAAGCGCTATAGAGGTGCTATGCCGATTTAAGCTAAGGTGAAGTTAAGACTTAATGGGCATAGCGTATTTTAACTCGTGAATTAACTTCCTAAATACAGATTCTTTCCCCTCAGGAATTATCAACTGGTCTTTCCCAACACGTTTACACCATTTCTTTATGATAGGGGCGCAGGCTATGTTTTTTGCAACAGCCTCGCCGCTGCATTGCAGTAGTAAAACACGACCTTCAAGTGTTACGGCAACTTTGTTCTGCGCTAATGTCTTAAAAAGATGTTCAGTGTCTGTTGGGAAATAGGGCTGTTCATCTCTTTGCATTAGAAAATCATGTACCTCGGCAAGTTCACCACCATTTTCCAGATGAGAAAGCAACTTGCTGACAGAGAGTTGCCAAAAATTTTTCGTTTGTTCATCCGCGTAATGCGTCAGAAAAACTTTTTCATTTGCTGTTGGTTGCTGCAAAAACTGTACGCCAAATTTAGGTAGCATAGTGATGGGCGTTTCGCTTGAGGCGAAAGATTCAGAATATGAATGAGTCATGCCAAGCACATAGGCGCCTAATTTAGTCAAACGCAAGTACGTTAATCCGTCATAAGCCGATAAATAATTGATCTCGTCTAGCCAGAATTCATTAGCATAATTGTCTAGCGTTTTGTCAGGCTCAACATAAGCGATATCAATAAGCCCCAATGTGGCAAAGTACTCAAGTAATAAACAGCGGGTGTAAACGCTGGTTAAAAACCTATCATCATGGAGCCGACCATAGACTGAGTCACCGATATACAGTGATGAAGAGTAAAGTGTTATATCGAAAAAATGGTTTGTTGCTGTCATCAAACGAATAAAGTCATCAAAAGCAACCCACTCACCCGTAGGGCATTGCGTTAATGTTGCTATACATTCCTCTCTGCGCATTTCAGGCGCTGTTAAATAGCGCTGTGCTTTACCTTTTTGACCTTTTACTGCTTTAATTCGAGAAAGTTCGTCAAATGTACTATGCGCTTTCCAGTCCCAAAAAAGGGCTTTAACGATGTCACAATGACGTTGTTTAAGCGATAGCTTTTTAACATTGATTTGTAACTCACCATTAGCCTCTTTGATCCATGAAGCGGCCCTTAGAATTTGTATCCAACCAAATGCTTTGATAGTGCTAATAGTGTCATCTTCAATTGATAATGACTGTTGATACGGCTCATTAAGCTGTAGTGACAATTTTTTGAGTAAGGCTTTTGATGGCAGACCCGTTTTTGGGCTGACTTTTAGTTTTTTATCTTTAATCGTATTAATAAGGTGATTGAATTCACTTTGTGTAAATTGCGCGGTTTCCTGCTGCTGCGATTTCTCACTGTCGATACGCGTATTGGTTTTTACATAAAATTTTGGGGGCAGTGGAATATGAGGCTTAATAAATAACCTCAGATCATCAGGTATGCAAACTGCCGAGCCATAACGTTTTGTTGCATAGAAAAAAGGATAGAGTAACTTATCATCTTGGTTGCCTTTGTTTTGATAATGACTCCAAGCCGCTTGACTGGGATGAGCTTGTTGATACTTAGCCTCAAACACCAAAGCATTTACATAACCGTTTTGGTTGTGAACCGCCTCTTGTAAAGCCAATTGCTGAACGCTAGATAAGTTGTTCAAAATCAATGTCAGTTTATCTAAATCCATTAGGGTTGATAATAACTGTTTGGTCATATCCGCTTTGCGGTTAGGTACTTTGCAAGCAAAGGGTAAGGATTTAAGACGAATTTTAAGCTCATCTACCGTGGTAAATTCAATAAGGTCACTGTAATTAGTCATAGGAAAATTATCTTTTTAAAATAGATAAACCGCTCAGGGGTTAAGTTACGCTTGCTAAATTTAAAATAAACTCGCAGCTAGTTGATTAAGGATCTTAATTAAGCTCATTATTTACCGCGACTTTGGCTTTTAGTTAGACTGCTTTTAGCGAAACAGTACTGTAAAACCGCGTTAGCTTGGTAAGCAAAATTTTGTGTGTAAACCAACAACATCAAAATGATCTCATACCATCGAGCGATTAAAATCTTAATTAGAGTAAATTATATTAATAAGTAAAGTAAGTGTCAACGCGTCAGTTTGGGACAATGGGCAAACTGTGCCTACTAGTATCCCTAACACCTCACTGAGGTTAAGACCTGTAACCATTATAAAGTAGCCGCATGAGCAATAAATTAACCTTAGAACAACAGGTAAGATATTTATTATGCCTATATTGATAAATACTTTGATAATTTTCAAACGATGCTTCACGTATTTATTGAGACTCGAACAATATTTTCAAATGCCAATAAGAAAGTTATTATGGTTTGTAAAATAAATTTAACTAAATAACTGAACTTTGTTACCTATAAACAAAGCATTAGAATTAACTCCCCATTATGGCGTAATTGGTATGAAAGTAAAAATAAGTGATATGAAATAATTAAATGGAGAATTAAAAGAATTAAAATAGTTAAAATGACATCCACTTAAATTTGACCGTAGTTGGTCGAGTCATTTGACTGTGCTATTTTGGTAGGGTGTCTAGTTTTTTATTACCGTTGTTTTTTGCTATGGTGAAATTTTTAACTAAATTTTTATAATCAAGTACTCTTCAATAGAGCTAAACAATGACTATACCCAAACCACTTCAAGATGCAGGATTCAGTTGGAATTAGAAATACTTTAAGCAAGGCATTGATTGAAGAACATGGTTATTCCCTTTTCAAAATCAATAACGCTGCATAAAGTATTTATAAACCAACCTTACAGGGGTTTCTGAGCAAATCATGCTCGTTGTTCCATCTTTTTTTAAGGGAGTAACCATTAATGCAAAGATGCGCCTAGATCATGAATTGCTCAGCAGTCCTGAACCTCACATCTTGAAGTGGCTTGGGTATAGACCATTACGATGAGAGATTTGAGGCTCTTTTACATTAAAAGAGCTTGGGGCACATTTCGACTTACATTTTTCTCAAGTGAATCGGACTGTGGCAAAAAGCAAGACCTGTCCTAGCCGTTCCATGTCGTATAAACAACCAATTGTCCGATAAAAATTTTTATGCGACAAAATAGCACTGAAAAACAACGGGTACTCAATTATGTAAGCTCTACTAACAAACCACTAAGTAAATATTTGAGTGGCTGTCCATTTAACTCTTTCTTTAATTGCTTTTACGCATGATTATTTCAACAATAGATAAATTAATAACGATCCCTAACAACCTGCCATAATCGTACTGAAATTGCGTTAACATTGTATAAATCACCTCGAAATTACTGAAAATGATTAAAATAAGAATATCTATAAACAGTGGTGTAATAGCCGCTAAAACAATGGCAATGGAGCGTGCCATCCATAACTGATGAACTTGAATATTCCCTTTAATGACATAATAAAGTGCAATTAAAAAACTGCTACAAATAGCCATACTCGTCACAATAAGAATACTGTAACGTACCCCTTGAGATTCAGGCGATAATACATTATGCATCCACACACCAGATATTGCCATAATACAACCAGAAATCACCGCAATGCGGCCAGCTAATTTGTGTCGTTTAGGATTATTTTCACGCACCTTTGGTGAAAATTGAAATGGCATCGTTAAGAAAAATAAAACCCCCGCCCCACCATGTACAAACATAGCTCCAGGCTTAGCGAAATGAATATTATTTATAAGCGATGATTCACCTGTAAAACCCAATACTCCTAAAGCAACCAAGGCAACGCCAAACATAGCGGGAATTCCTGCTATGCCAGTTAAAAAAAGTAATGTGCCAACCACAGGCCAATTGTTAAGTGTATTTGATGAGTCAATATTATTAGTTTTAGTTAACATCATAATGTCATAATTTCTCGAATGGCTAAGTTGATACTGATTATGTAAAATAACTTTCAAATTAGCGTCCGGTTGGGTTGATTAAGACCAATTAATGAGTTCAGCCTATAAGGCTGGATACATAAAAAACCTCTATAGCGCTTATAAAAACTAGCTTTACAAAAGTAAGAGAATTATTAGCAATGGAAAGCACAGCACTGTTCGCAATTAACTTATCAACACTCATTATCATTATTTTTAGCGCTCATTTGTTATGTTTACGTGCTTTTGAACGTCAAACATATTTGCCATTAGCTATATTTTTATTATCCATTGGTATTGTTATTTGTCAGCCTACATTAGCTAATTTAGCTGACCAGTTACGCCCTACTATGATCATACTTTCACTGCCAGCAATTTTATTAACAGCGCCAAGTTTGTGGTTTTATGTTGAAGGCATCACCGCCAAAAAATCATGGCAACTTAATCAAATGCATAAAAAGCATTTTATACTTTTTATAATCGGAGCCCTTGTCGCCCTGATTGCATTATTTATTCCTTATGATGTGCAATATACTTTGCTAATTAACGATGATGAAAGCGTATTAAATAAAACCACACCAAACATTAAATTCATAACGATATCGACGCTTATTGCAACCGTATTACTGGTACTTGCATGGATAGCTCAATCAGGTTTTTATCTTTATAAGGTGATAAAAAGATTAACGCAATATAGAGAACATTTAAAAAGCCTGTTTGCCAGTACAGAAGTTAAAGAGGCTCGATGGATCAGTTGGTTATTACTCGCTATTGCAATTGTATGGGCTGCAACAGCAGCAAATATTATCGTAAATAATATTTTATTCTCAAACGAAGTAAACGCAACAGTATCTGGTTTGATTATTTTAATTATGACTTGGAGTGTTGCTATTTGGGGGCTTCGCCAAAAACCTGGATTTGAAGAACTATATGATGCTGATGAAGATATTCAACAAATACTAGAAGATACTCCCGCACAATCAGAAAAGTATCAGCGCTCCGCTTTAGATAATCAAAACGCAGTTAAAATAGCAGATAAAATAACACTCGCTATGCAACAAGATAAACTCTATTTAGATGCATCATTATCTTTGCAAAAACTCGCAAAGCACATCAATACCTCGCCTAATTACATTTCACAAACCCTAAATGAAACTTTAGGCGCAAACTTTTTTGATTATATTAATCAGTATCGAATAAATGAAGCTAAAAACCAATTAAAACAAACAGAAAACACTGTGTTAGATATCGCAATGAATGTAGGTTTTAATGCAAAATC
This sequence comes from Pseudoalteromonas sp. NBT06-2, assembly GCF_002276045.1. Lineage (GTDB taxonomy): Bacteria > Pseudomonadota > Gammaproteobacteria > Enterobacterales > Alteromonadaceae > Pseudoalteromonas. Next base: position 57,702 of record NZ_NQMR01000040.1, read on the forward strand.
GTCTTTTTATACCGCATTTAAAAAAGAAACCCAGCAAACACCAAGTCAATATCGTAAAAGTGAGGCTTTAATAGAGTTTTAATAAATAAGGCTTAGAATTCACCTACAAATTTGATTTTTGTAGGTTGGCCTTTAGGCTAACGATTTAAATGTGAAAGGCTACCGAGAACTGCTCCTGCGTTATTCTTGTACCGACATCCATGTAGGCAAAGCCTCATCTACTTTAAATTACTAATTTAATTAGATAAAGTCATTAATGATTACTGTTAAATTTATCAATAGTGACATGTAAAAATAACGAAGACAAAGTTAGACTACAACCCCACTAAAAAACAGCTGAATTCTAAACTCTCAATATAACTAAAACGAAGACAAATTTAAGGGCCAGATTTCATTGTTATTTTATTTCAATCTAGAACTTTTTTGCTTAACGGATATTACACGCTTCATTTATCTTATCGTAATGGGGTTTTATAAAGCCATCATAGGATGCAGAGTAAACATTATCTCCAACGTTAACTAAAGATGTTACGAACGCATTGTGACTATTATTACTACCAATGTGTTGCCCATTCATTAGAGATATCTGGATTTTGTTATCTTCACCGCAGCTAATTAGTTTATCTTTATCCACTAACAAGTCTCTGATAATCCCTTTATGAGCTTGCCACTCACGGGCGAAAGTAAAGTCATCGGCATTTAACTTGCCAACACGCCCACTTTCGAATCCTAAGTAAATATTACCATCGCGAAGTTCTAGGCATCTGATTGGCCCTTTTTCCAAGTCGTATTGTTGAATTAGAGATAGGTCTTCAATACTCCAAACGTTTAAGCAACCGTCGTCAGAACAACTCAATATTGTATTTTCTGTTAACCTTAGGCACTTCCATTGCCAGTCTTTGCATTCACTTGAGCAAACCAATTCTAAGCCATGTTCATTCCATAGGCGTAATTTATTATCGGATCCCGTAGTAATAACTCGGCCACAATTTAAAACCAGCACACTCAAAACACACGGATGTTTAGTATCTATTTTTGATTCAAACAAATAGTCATTTTTATGATTTTTGAAAATACTCATAAAGCCATCTCTTGATACAGCATAGATATCACCTGATGTGTTTATAGACATATCAAATACAGAGTTTTCATGCGCTTTTAATGTCTGTACCAGTTCAAGCTTTTCATTCCAAATCTTAATTGTCTTATCTCTAGATGAAGAGGCAAGGAGCTGGTTAGGTAATCCCTTTAATTTCCATATGTAGCCTTGATGATTCTGGGTAGGACAATCATGATATTTATTGACCTCTTCATAAATGAAATCACTTCTAAGAATATATTTACTGTTTTGCGTAACAATGTCGCCGCTGTGCCAGATGTCATGGTCAAAAACTAAGATATCACCTATCTGAGGTTCATAATTTGCTAGCTCTATATCACCATATTGATTATTAAAAAAAGAAGTAGATCCACCAATGTAGTCACTAGAGTCATTCAGATAAAATAAGAAAGTTAAAGCTGAGCGCTTAGTTTCATTTTGATAATAAGTTCCATCTTGGTGAATTGAAAAACTTTGTCCTGAAGAATACTTACAAAACCTTAAGCGTGTATTTAGATTCACTAATTCCATTTCACGACCAGCCATTTCCAATTTTTTGGGAATATGCTGTTGGCATTTGGAAAAGAGTTCTTTTGCTAGCAAAGCATCATCAATTTGGATCCGTTCATTATTTCTATAAGTTTTAGGGTACTTTAAGTTTGCTTCATTAAAGCCTAGCTCATTTGCTTTAGACAGTAGGGTATGGCAATACTCTGGATTGAATGCTTGTCTGATAACAAAGCAGGTCTTATCTGAACCAGGGATTAAACTAAATTTTCCTGCTTGGAACTTAGTTAATAAATCAATGCTCATGTTTAATTTCCTTTTAGACTTGCCAGTTCTTGTTCTAGGTTTCTAATTGCCTGATGTTCGAATTTCTCTCTCATCAAAGGCGTATGGAATATGTGTTTTTGGCTTAACTTTTTACACAAAAAAAGCGTTCTTCCTTTCCTATATAGCCAATTTGGAATTAAGTATTCTTTCCTACAGTTGTTGGAATATTCTTCATAGGCTGGCTCCTTAGAAGCCAGAATTACTAAATCGAAATCCAAAAATAGATTAGTGTCGTTATCAAACGAACGTTCATGGCTTTTAGTAGCTAAAATCATCTCTGTTATCTTTGTAATAATATTGTGCGGAACACGGAATTTTGAAAGTTCATCCTTGGCAAGTTGTGCACTTTCGTATTCGTTGTCCAGACCAATACTTTGAACAGCATCGTGAAACCAAGTCGCAAAATAAATACTATTCCAGCAATCGAACTGACTGCGATACTTCCTTGCTAACGATAAAATATGCCGGATATGTGCCAAAGTATGATAGTGGCGATTTGATGATTGATAGCAGCGACATAACATATTAAATGCCTTAATAGCTTCCTTCTGTGAATCACCCCACTGGCAAAGTATTTCTATCCATTCAGATTTTAATTTAGCTATATCGCTCATATTCATTCCTTAAAATAAAAGTAAATTGGTCAATTGCCCAATTTACTTTTATTAATATAGCGCCATTTATTTCCGTTTGTCAAATAAATTGGTTGCATGACCAAATTAAATTAATATAATGAAAGAAAAAGAGTGGAGTAATTCTGTGGGAAGACCATCAAATAAAGCTCAACGTAGAGCTGAAATTGTTAATGCTTTACAGAGTGTGATTGCAAGAGTTGGATATGAAGGTGCTTCTATTCAAGCAATTAGCAAAGAGGCCGGTATCGCATCTGGCCTAGTACATTATCATTTTCAAAATAAACAAGAGATTTTAGTTGAATTAGTTCACTCACTCACTGAAACCTCAGTAACACGTTATGAAGAGCTAAAAAAAAATGCCTCTAATGCACAAGAAAAGATAGAAGCATTTATTGACGCGGCTTTGGCATTAGGTGATGGCTCAAATGAGCAAGCAGTTGCAGCTTGGGTTGTAATAGGGGCAGAATCAATAAGGCAAGAGGAGGTTCGTGAACTTTACAAATTTACTATTGCTCGTCAATTGGAGGAGTTACGTAATTTATTACAGAACTATGCCCATGAAAAAAAGAAAAACCTATCAGCGAACTCGATAGAGCATATTTCGACTATGGTAATTAGTGCTATTGAAGGAGCGTATCAATTAGCAGCAACAGCCTCAAAAATAACTCCTCGAAATTACGCTGCTACTACATTAAAGGGTATGGTGTTTTCAGTTTTAGATAAGTAATTTAGAAATCAACATAATAAGTTAAACTACAATTCGATTTTGTAGATAGGCCTTTAGGCTAACGATTTTAATTTGAAAAACTACCCATAACTGCTCCTGCGCTATGCTTGTACCTACATACATGTAGCCAAAGCCTCACCTACTTTAAATTACAAATTTAATTAAATGAAGCCGTTAATTCAATTGTATATACAACTGTGCAGTGACAATAAAGTCTGCCCGTTAGAAATACTGTTTTATCCATTAAAAACTAAATCATCATAAGTACAGTTTCTATTCATTAATTTTTATCTTTTTGAATAGATATACTAAAACGTTCATTTATATGAATTCCGGCATCAGGTAAATTTAGCAGACTATTCCAATCTTTATTCAAATAGCTATGGTCAAATGCAATTGGATCTATATACCAGTCATCTTTTAAACAGTGATAAGAATAACTTTTAACTATCTCACAAAAATCAATCATTAATTTTGAATTCTTGATAGCTGATTGTAATGAAATAGTTATTACTTTGTTTTTATGTCTAACAACCCCTTTATTCTTAGTTGCTAATTGCTTAACTTTCTCAACTAGGTTAGGCCATAAATGATGTAACAATCGATAAGCAATCGTAATGCTACCTAGATTTATCTCTGAACGAAATGAAATATCAGTTAATAAAACGCTCAGTACATCTATAAATACTTTTTCAGGTATATTTACGTGATGTTTAATTTTTACTTTATCTTGTTTCCTTATCTTTAATCCGTTAATTGCAGAGAAAAATAGCACCCAATCAGTTCCTAGCGCTTTTCTTCTCTTTAAGATTATGTTTTCCATAAAATAACCTTTATTATGCATTGCTGAATATTTAATATAATTATCTTTTTTTTCAACAAGAGAAACTAAAGCAATTTCATTTGCCGTAGATGTATTTGAGAAAAATATAAAAAAAGAATACATAAAAAAAGTTTATTCACGCTCATCACCTTATTTACAGCTGCAATTACCTGAAACAGGTAAAACCCAAGCACTGCCTGAATAAGCATATTTATCTTTATAATTTGAAGTAATTATTGCCACATGCCCGGTTCCTTGATCATCTACATCGACCATAATTGCAACTTGCCCCAAATTCAAAGATTTTTGTAAATTTGTAAGTTGATCATAGTTAGAAATAATTTTATCTGCACTCCCCCAGTTTTTATTCAAATAGTTATTTAATTTACTGGCAGAAAGTATATATCTTCCATCTGCATTTTTATTCCCTCCCCAATTACGATTAGCTCCTGCACCAGATGGAATTGGTGCACCACTATTATTTAATCCATGACTCGCTCTGGTTGCGCAGGAATTTGAGTAAGGCCCATAAGTATCATTAAGAGAACCTCCGATCTTATCCCATACTTGTGGGCCTGTGTAATCGTTATAATTTGGGTAAGCATCCCAGAAATTTTTTGATGAAGGCCTACAAGAACACAAACCTGTCGGATCTATTTTATTAACCGGATCGCCACCTATCATGGCATCAATGTCATTAACTTAAGGTT
>NZ_NQMR01000400.1 GCF_002276045.1 Pseudoalteromonas sp. NBT06-2
ACTACTTACTCATTGAAACAGATTTCTGTATCGCTGAGTGCGGGGCGCATTCTATGCAGACACCATTTTAAAGTCAACAGTTTTTTATAAAACAATTGTTAACTGATAAGTTTTTCAACAAGGTGATGGTTTAACAGTCAAATTAAAGTCTATTTAGACTATTACTAAAGAAAGTACTTATTAAGTAATGTACTACTGTATACTTGCCCCCTGCAATAATTAAAATAGATACCTAGTTAATATCTATTAACCTCACAATATTTCAGTGTTAAAAATTATTAGTTAAGGTATATACCCAAACCACTTC
>NZ_NQMR01000401.1 GCF_002276045.1 Pseudoalteromonas sp. NBT06-2
TATACCCGCATCAAAATAACTAATATTACTCGCCGTTTAAAACGGCGATATTTCATAGGAGAGTTATGCTCAAGGATCTAACACCTTTAATACCCATTCTTTCGTTGGCAGTTGCGGCGTTAGCGGTATTTTTTGGCCCATTAATATCAATGATTGTTGCAAATAGAAAGAGTCGTCATGATCTTCGTGTAGCAAATAAACAAATCATCGCTCCTATCCGACAAACTTGGATAAATGAACTTAGAGTTTTATTAGCTGATATCACCGGTAAATGTGCTCATTATTGGGCGGCAGGTTACGAAGATCGTTCAGACAGCGAGTATCTTCATATTACAGAAGCTATTAGCAGACTAAATTTGTACTTAAATCCGAACGAAGAAGATCACTTGCAGTTACTTGAGCATGTTAAAGAAATGGAGGCTGCAATATCATCTGGTGGTTCTCCTGAAACTGATGCCAGGTTTTGGGTTGCTCACAGGTCTACAATATCGCAATCTCAACTCATTCTTAAAAGAGAATGGGAGAGAGTTAAGAATGAAATATAATCGGGTAGCCGGAGGTCTCTCACCTCCAGCCCCCACACCACCCATCATGCGTGTAGCCGTACAAAATACCCCAGACTGATGCGGCTATCCGCATCAAAATAACTAAGTCTGGTCAGTTTGGCCGTGCAAAACATAAA
>NZ_NQMR01000402.1 GCF_002276045.1 Pseudoalteromonas sp. NBT06-2
CTGCTTTTTGAGAAGTTACAATATAACCTTTAAAGAACAACTAAGGGTCACACTTATGGTCTCAGTTGGACTTTTTTGCAATTAATTTATTTTATCAAAGTGAAGATGCAAGAGCTGTATTTAAGGATGGTGGTGCCACTGAATTAACAACTGCATTGCATGAGTTTTCAGAGTGGATCAGCCAAATAGAAAAACTCAAATCTCGCATTATTTGGGGTAATGGCGCCACTTTTGACAATGTTATTTTGAGAAATGCTTATCAAGCCTGTTCATTAGAGGTGCCTTGGGTTTTTTATAATGACCGTGATGTTAGGACTATTGTTGATTTAGGTCGTACGCTAAGAAACTTCAATCTTAAAAAAGATATGCCGTTTACTGGCACAGTTCATAACGCTTTAGATGATGCAAAACATCAAGCTAAATATGTATCAGCTATTTATCAAGCTTTAAAAATTGAAGCGTAACCGAGCAAAATATAGGGGAGTGTAACGCAATATAATAATTACAAATAATTATTATTTAGATCTTGACTTACTTTTAATTCTAAATAATAATCATTACCAACAAGACACTAAAGTCCACTGCAGTGTTTTGTTATGCTGAAACACCCTGTAAACGTTAAGCAGTACGTTAAACTGTA
>NZ_NQMR01000403.1 GCF_002276045.1 Pseudoalteromonas sp. NBT06-2
TGGTGAAATAAAAGGTGCTTGGTCTCTAGCTGATCATGAACGACCAGCTTGTATTGAAAACGTTTGGAAAGAGAAAATAAGATCTAGATATTCACCTTCTGCAATAAAGAAATTAGAGAAAGAAATAGGTAAGAGAAATGCTAAAAAACATGTTCCTAACTTGCATGAAAAATACAGTTATCACGTACCATATTTTTCAAAAGCCAGTGTTTTAGTACGCCAGTTTAAGAAAATTGAAGGCTTAGAACTTATAAAAAATATTAAA
>NZ_NQMR01000404.1 GCF_002276045.1 Pseudoalteromonas sp. NBT06-2
CTTATAAAAAATATTAAAAAAGAGGCAGTGTAAATGAAAGCAATATTTAACTTAAATTGTGATTGTGGCCGTATGGGTAATTTAGAAGGTTTGTTTACGGCAAATATATCTGATGTTGAAAATATAATTGGGAAGCATATATATTTCGGGGAAGTACTAGGGAAACACTCTGATATAAACGGAGTATTGGAAAAGTCTGATATAGAAATGCTTTCAGATGATCAAAAATTTATTGAAAAATTTGAAACTATTATGGGGTCTGGCACCATCTCTGGCATTAATCCTTTTGATTATTATGAAGGGGAAAACGAAGAGGAGTATGAATAATGGAACCCATTTCAATTGCGTTAGCACTGGC
>NZ_NQMR01000405.1 GCF_002276045.1 Pseudoalteromonas sp. NBT06-2
AATAGGGGGGGAGCGACTGCATAACTAGAATTTATATATTGAACTTCATAATTTTTCAATACTATAATTATTTTTTGATATTTCTACATAGTTTATTTTGGCATCTGGGTATATTGATTTTACAATAGCTTCTAATAATTCTTTTTCTTCCTGTTTAGCTTTATTTCCAATATATATCGCTTTAAGTGATTCTACAGAATAAGAATTGTAGCCTTTATTGTTACAAATATATCTGTATTCATTTTCCGCTGTAAAAATATCGTTTTTTATACTCATCATTTCTATTATTTTATCAACTTTTAATTCTTTTGAATCTAATAGATTTATTTCAATTGGTTCATTTTGGTAGTTAACGCTCTCACCTTCCACGTTATTGTCAGGCCTACTTTTCTCGATAAGACTATCTGTCAATTTCTCTTTGCTAAATTCCAAACAGAACCCTCTCATACCATCAGCATATAATGACCACATGTGAATATTATCGATGGCATTAGATTTATCATTGAATAGAGATAAAACACCGTATTCTTGTTTTACTTTACTAAGTACTTCTTCTAACATTTCAGTAGCATGTTTTTTAATTATACCTAGGAAATTCCTCTT
>NZ_NQMR01000406.1 GCF_002276045.1 Pseudoalteromonas sp. NBT06-2
AATTCTACAGGCTCGTTATATGCACTGAACTCAACTCAACTATTGAGCATCTAAAAGGAATTTGAATTTGGATTTTGAAAAAATAGAAAGTAAGTTATCTATTTCACTCCCTGAGTACTTTAAATTAGCTATTTCTAACTACCCATTTAAAGCACTCGATAATTTAGACTTTGTTGAAGATAACTTAGTAAACGATGAAGAGTGGTTAATTCAAACAAATATTGAGCTAAGAGAGTGTTCATTTTTTGGGAATAATTGGCCAAGTCATTTTTTTGCTATTGGGCATGATGGATTCGGAAACTTTACTTTCATCAATGTTAAAGAGTTCGATGAAACAATCTACTTTGCAGATCACGAAGAAGAGTTCGTGCCATCAGATATAGATGATTTGGAACTTTGTAGTAATATGGAAGAGTACATTCAAGATTGCCTTGAAGAGCAAAAAGATGTTCTATCAGATTAATAGTAAAAGTGCATATAACAAGCTAATAAATAAGGACAAAAAACAGTTGGTTTGTCGCTCGTACCTCGCTAAAGTATAACCAACTGATTTTTAGCCTCTTATTGGGGCGTTGAGGCTGTAGAATAAT
>NZ_NQMR01000407.1 GCF_002276045.1 Pseudoalteromonas sp. NBT06-2
CCTGCTTGGGGTTGGGCCAGTGAGCTAAAAGCTGAAAACGGTGTGTTGTTTGCAAAAGCGGATGATGTCAGTGCTGAGTTTGCACAAGCGGTTGCAGATAAGCGTTACCCCAATCGTTCTGTACGTTTAAATGCTGTGGATGGTGGTTTTGAATTAGGTCATATCGGATTTTTAGGCGGTAAGCCCCCTGCTGTATCGGGTTTGCAATGGCAATTTAATGCAGATGATGACACCGCCCAGGTCTTTGAATTTGCAGCTTCAGACAAAATTGAAACCGTTGCCCTTGAAACCTCCAATGTATTAACGCGTTTTTTTGGTAATTTGCGCGACTTCTTTATTGATAAATACGATGTAGAAACGGCTGAGCGCGTTATTCCTACCTGGTCTGGTGATTGGCTAAAAGAAGATACGATTATTGCTGAGCATGAAAAACGCAAAGAAAACCAATCAGAGTTCTCACAAGAAGACGCTGATAACCCTAATGATGACAACAGTGATGATAAAACTAAAGAGGACACTATTTTGACTAAAGAAGAGCAAAAAGCCCTGGAAGATAAACTGGCAGCTGAGCAAAAGAAAAC
>NZ_NQMR01000408.1 GCF_002276045.1 Pseudoalteromonas sp. NBT06-2
ATAAGGTTGGATTCCAATTTAAACTAATGAAACACTTTCAGCGCTTGTGATCTTCTCACCATTCCAAATAAGCGCAAAGTGAGTGCTTTGAATTACTTCTTGTACATTTTTTGGTGTAAGCATCGCCCAGCAAATCGCACCTTCATTTCTTACACTGTTGTATTTGATGGTTTCTATGCCATCAGTTCTGAGTTTGTTTCCCAACTGTCTAGCATTTGTATAGTTTTGTTTATCATATACGGGATCTGTTATGTCCAAATTCGTTAAGTCGTGAAGCTTCCCTTCATCAAACTTAACTTTAAGCCCTCTAAGAACGATACGATCATAATGCAACCCAACGACATTACTAAAATAGTGTTGTTGGTGGTGTGTTACTTCAGCCAATGCTGTTTCCATGCTATCAGCAACATACAGTACACCAGCATCCCCATGAGAAAACCTAGAACCATCTGGATTGATATGAGTAAAAGGAGCTGTAGCATATGAACATCCAGTAATACCAAATGGAATATCATCTTGATTAACTAGCCCAAGATCACCTACTTCAGCTTTCAACCTTGGGTTAGTTAATGACTG
>NZ_NQMR01000409.1 GCF_002276045.1 Pseudoalteromonas sp. NBT06-2
TTATTCACCGAGATGTGCTGTAGTGTTAATTTATTTTGTTACTTATGGTTTTTATATAAAACCACTCTCATATCAGGAAAAATCATGCCACAGCAGTATGTACTTGTTTTAAATTGCGGTAGCTCTAGCCTAAAATTTGCAACCATAGATGCGCAATCTGGTAATGAAACTCTATCAGGGATAGCTGAATGCTTAGGCCTTGAAAATGCAAGCTTAAAATATATATTAAATGGCAATAAGCATAACGTTTCTTTAATTCCAAATGCACAACATACTCAAGCAATATCCATTTTAGTGCAACTTATATATGATAACCAATTATCAGAGCACTTATCGCCGTAGGTCATCGTGTTGTTCATGGCGGCGAACAGTTTACTGGTTCAGTTATCATCACAGATAAAGTAATTTCAGCTATCACCAAAGTATCTGCTCTAGCGCCTTTGCATAATCCGGCTAATTTAATTGGAATAGGCGCAGCAACAAAAGCTTTTGGTTTATTACCACAAATTGCTGTTTTTGATACCGCATTCCATCAAACTATCAGGGCAATCGCATTAAAAATAAC
>NZ_NQMR01000041.1 GCF_002276045.1 Pseudoalteromonas sp. NBT06-2
ACGGGTTATTGAGGTGTTACGTTATATTTTTTCAACTAACTGTTAGTTAAAGGTTAATTGTTTCATGTATGAGCTTTAAGATATGTCGTTAAGTCATTGTCAATAAATATCTTATAATAACGCAGTTGGCCGCTTATAGTCTTGCCCTACGGGAGTTTGGGTAGGAAACAGCATCAATCTCTGCCCAATATTTTTCGCATTACAGGCCTGAGCAACAGTTCTGCAAACAAGTAATCAGTGAAATATTAAGTAGCTCAAAATAGTTACTCTGAAGAAGAACCTCCACTTTTAGAGAGGTAATCTTCTAAAAATTTATAATGTCGCTTTTTATGCCACCCCAACATATTATCAGCTAGCTTAACAGCATCTCTTTGATGTTTTACTGCATTCTCAAAATCGCCTTGTTTTTCGTATGCACTCGCTAAATTATGGTGGCTGTAAGCATCTTTAGGGAACATTTTTATCATATCTTTAAAAACTTTCATTCCAGCTTGTGTTGACGAGCTTAATAAATGAAAACCTAACGCATTAATTGAGTTTTTGGGTGATACTGCAAAGCCATATTTGTGATCCGACAAATATTTATAATGTTTAATTATGGCATCAATACCTTTTTGCGACACTTTGGAGTCAGGCGCTAGACCATTATGAATATCATTAAATAACTTCTCTATTCCCGTGATGACAGAAAGCAAAGGCAGTGACATAAAATAATTATTTTCAAAATGTTTATAGTGCCAATCTAATTTTTTGGTTGAATGTTTTTTAAATATTGAATGTAGCTGATCATAGGCTTTCATTTGATGTGCTTCTTTAACATTAGTGCCGTGGCTAAAAAGTAAAAAACGTGATTTTTTATCTAATTTAGCTAACTTTGATGATGCTGTAGATAAAATACCTGCATAGTCATCTTTTAGCTCAGGACTAATTGCAATATAGGCATTAAACATATCAGGCTTGTTGATCAATGCCGATAGCACAATCGAGCCGTTCATTCTAAATCCACTCATTATTTTAAAACCATTGGTTCTATATTTTTGATCTATGGTTGGTATAAGTTGTTTATCAAAAAAGTCCAATAGTGGTGTAGTTTTACCTGTTATATCAGATAACATTGCAGCCCGGTTACCCGAAGCTGGGGTAACAATAATCGTTTGTAGCCAAGGCCATTCACCGTTATGACTCATCCAATCATGCATACCGCTTAAATAAGTATCTGAGTAGGAATGCAAATCAAACATTAAAACATAAGATTTATCACTATTTTTAGTATATCCAGATGGTAAAGTGATATTGAAAACTAAGGGTTGTGCAAATTCAGAATGAATAATTTATTTTTCATAATGTTACGTATAAAATGAACGCTAAATATAAAATGGACATAAAGTGAATGCCTCAGCAGTTTTGGATAAATGACTATTATATTGACTGCTCTCGCAATCAAATATCACATAACAACATAGTTACAAACATACCGCCTAAGGCGATGGCTGTATTAAATATGCTTGTTGAAAGTAACGAGCAAGTAGTCAGTCATGAATCTATTATGGCCACTGTTTGGAAAGAGAGCATTGTTGCGCCTAATACTTTACAACGTTGTATTGCGCAATTACGAAAAGCACTGGGTGATAACAGTAAGCAAAAAACCATCATTAAAACCCACTCTAAGCAAGGTTATAGTTTAGAAGCACAAGTATATGAAACCACAAAATCACCTCAAATATTTAAAAGTGATGCTATTGAAAAAGATCATAAAATAAATGGTAAATATCTTTTAGTAAGTCTCATGATGATCGAGAATCTAATGCCCGTTACTCTCCAGATGGACGATTTATTGTTTTTCAACGTAATATACCCAAGCTACTTGGAAATGCATGATTTCAGCGGGAGTTTAAATGGTCAAATACAAGACATTAATTGCAGGTAATGGTTATTCCCTTATCAACATAAATAACGCGGTAGTTGACCATTTAAAACCCGCCCGTAGGGAATTTATCTGGTAAGTAATCACTACGTTACATCAGTTTGAAAGGCTATAAGCATTCCTAAAATGATGTGCCTTGTGCTAACTCACCTGATAAATTCTGAAACAAGCATTATCAAGTGGCTTGGGTATATAACCCCATGTTCAAGCCATATTTGGGCTAAAGATTTACAAACACATAAAGAATTTAAGTTAACAAAAAATGCGGGCATATATGGTACACGCAGCTGGTCTCAAGATGGCAACCAACTCGCATTTGTAGCACAAAGTAATTGCCAAAAAACTGAAAATAGCCCACTACAATGTTGGAAATTAGTCACATTAGACTTTGCCAAAGCTTTAAAAGCACCGCAGTACACAACCCCAAGACTAGATTGTAATACTAAGCAAGTAGGTTTGGCTCGATGGTTAGCAGATGGAACAATTGGTATTTTACGCCAACATAAAAAACAACTGCAAAAAATACAAGCCTATAACCCCAGAACTCAGCAATTAACAGATATATATACGCCACAAAACAAATATATTTATAGTTATGATTACTCCTTTGTTACTAATGCAATCGCAGTAATAAGTACAACACAAGATAGTCAGCATATAATAGAAAAGTTAAATATTACTGGAGAGATATTATCAAGTGCCATCATTAAGCAACCCAAGGGGCTTTCATTTTATGACAACTACTATATGTATTACCACCCTTTTGAAGATTACCTAATAACAGCAACCCATGAAGGATTATTTCAAATCTTTTTTGATGGTTCATTAAAAAAGGTTAATGCTTTAAATCAGCATGGTATATACAGCCCAAGCTTTCATCCTGATGGTAAAAAACTCGTTGTTACTCAAGCAAATGCTGATTCTGATATGGCACTTATAAAAATTAAACAAGTTAATACTGATAAAAAGCGCCTATTAGATTTAAAACTGCAAACAATTGCACGATCTAATTCCAGTGATATTAACGGTCAATTTCAGCCAAAAGGTAACAATATTGCCTTTATTTCTAAACGCTCAGGAAAACGACAATTATGGCTGTTTGATGGAAAAAATAGCCGACAAATAAGTAAGTTGAAATATGGCGTACAATCAGTGAGTTTTGCATGGTCAAATGATGGTAAATATTTAATATCTATTGATAAAAATATGCTGATTAAGTTTGATTTAGTAGGTGGTTCATCAATTCTAAACATCAACTTACCAATTTATAAAGTTTTACAATGGACTAAGAAAAATCATTTATTAGTATTATCAAAACACGATAACCAATCAATATTATATCAAGTAGATATGGGTACATTTGAAGTAACTATACTGGTTAATAAAGATATTTAATGGGCTAATATGACTGAAGACAATACTCTAGTGTATGTTGATACGAGTAAACGGTTTTGGGTGAAAAATGATAAAACTGACGAGATCCCACTTTTATCAGCACATTTAGATAGCAATATATTTACATTAGAAAACACTCAATTATATGCCATCAATAAACATAGAGAATTATGGTCTTATTCACTCAACTCACATAGCTTTAAAATATTGCAACAACTCCCTTCTACCGCACGCTATGTAAGTGACGTTAATAAAGGAGAATTACTTTTTACACAAATGATTAATTATCAAAAAGAGCTTATTGAGCTTTACTAACAAAAATTTACCAAATGCTTATAACGGTTTAGCCTTTGGCTATGAAATATTGAAAGACTCCCATTTAGCTTGGTTATTATCAAACGCTTGTTGTTGATCATTCGTATCATCAGAACTACAACCTATACACATAGATAAAGTAGCGATACTGATAATTAATTTATTTTCACTTAACATGTAATTGTTAAAATGAAATGGTTTAATATGAACTATAACAAGGTAAACTTGCATAATACCTTTTAATGTCATAGTTTTAAAAACATAAACATGGCTAAAACATAGCCATTATACATCTGTGTTTATGGTATTATTGTAAAAATTAATACTAATATCGTAATGGTGATAGCGAAATTAGTTGATTTTATTCACCAAAAAATAAAGAGTAAAAATATGAGTACTGGTACAGTTAAATGGTTTAATGCAGACAAAGGTTTTGGTTTTATTACTCCTGAAGACGGTAGTAAAGACTTGTTTGTTCATCACTCTGAAATTCAAGTTGACGGTTATAAGACGCTTGACGAAGGTCAGAAGGTTGAATTTGTTGTAGGTGAAGGACAAAAAGGCCCTTGCGCAACGAATGTTAAACCTCTTTAATCTAATTGCTTACACAAAATAAACAAATTACAGCGGCTATCAGTTCATCCTGAATAATTAGTCAGCTGTAATTTTTATGTCATAGCGCGAATCCCGAATATTAAAACTATATAAAATGTTAAACTTTAAATTACCCATGTTTTTAAATTCAATACACTATTAAACCAAAAAAATCACCTAAATGTCTGCTAATTTTAAAAAATCAGTTTTTTTTATCGTCGGCTTGAATATGTTTTATCGCTTTATCAGTAGTTTGCAACATGCTTAAAAATTCTTTTACTAATAATACAAGTCCGTAAATAGCCACTCCGTGATGAGCCCCTATTTGGTGACTATCTGTTTGTAATTGTTCATAAATTTGATAGCCACTTGTACACATTAAACACAGTGCCATAAATATATTTGTAAAATGACTGTTTGCTATTTTACTTAACCTTTCAATCATTGAAAATTAACCTATTAAAACCGTTGGCATTCCTGCCACAATAGTGCCTCCATGAGCAGATTTATCACCCATTCTAATTGCGGGTTTCCCGCCTAATAAAACGCTTGTACTTCCCATTGCTAAACTATCTGGAGGGCCGACACAAATCACATTATCTCCTACTACTGCTGCGGGTAAACTACCAATTAAAACAGTTGGCGCACCAGGTCCAATTATTGGCCCTCCAACATGAGGAATAGGCGGAACTGCAGGGGATTGCATCGGACATACATGCATATCTGTTATTCTTGCTGCAGGCAGTCCCATTAGCTTTCCTCTTTTATTGCTATCAATTGTGTTTTCACTCTCAAGCCGTTTGCGATATCTATGCCTAATTGAATTGCTTTGATATAAAACTTTTCATAGCCCATTTCACCTTTTTGCCATTGTGGTACAGCTGCGGCAACTGTAATCGCAGCAGCAACCGCATGGCCATACAAAAATGCTGGCGGCATAACAGCAGGTAATTCCGGTGCAACAATAGAACCTGTTCCAGACCAATAAACGGCCTTAGCCAACCATGCTGCTGCTGACTCTAACCCAACTCTATCTGCAAGTTGATTAGCTCTAATACGATGAGTTTCGTTAGGTTGTTTTAACCAATTACGGGCACTGTTAATAGCGTGAACTTGTGTTACATCCCATTCATTTTCGCGCATTTCTAGTACAATACCTGCCCAGTTAATTGCATCAACCATAGGTAAAGCATGTGCTATAAATTGAACAGTATCATTATAAAGCTTTGCATCATTTAAAGCGTCAATCGCCGTTTTAGGCGTCATATTATCGTTGATACACAGTTTTGCATCATCGCTTAAATCATATCTGACTAAAATTGATGCGATAGATTGATTGGGTATTTTTTTATACATTAGTTTACCTGCACCAAAGAGCCTGATATTTGTGTGATACCAGAAGACGATACCTTTGTCATCGCTGAAGAACTGAGCTCAGCTCCAGCACTACCGCTGACCTTAGCCTGTGCTGAAGTACTTACGGTAACACCTGCATTACCCGACATTTTTGCATTAGCATTAGCACTCGCAATAAAGTTACTGCCAGCATTAACTTTAGTTTCTGCATCACTATTGAGTTTTATGTTGGCGCCATTTATTTTTACGTCACCGGTAGAATCAATCGATAATTTATCACATTTAATCGCAATACCGCTGGTACTTAGTTCAATAGAGTTACTACCTACAGTTAAAGTAATTTTATCATCAGCTTCCATAGTAATTTGCTTTGCTTTTTCAGCTAATGTTTCTTTAATTGTTAAAGCATAATTATCATTACCTGTCACTGTAATGGCTTTTTCAGTAATACTTGAAAACGCATTAGTGACAGTTTGTTTAAAGTCATTTTCTATTTCAATAACATGATCTTTTGCAGCATGAAAGTACAGCTGCTCATTATCTTTTTTATCATCAAAACGAATTTCATTTGCAGTTTCACCTAGCTGTGTTTTTATGCCGCTTTGCGTACTATTTAGCTCATTATATGGTGGCGGGTTTTTACTGTTGTAAACACTGCCAATCACCATAGGTTGATCCGGATCGTTATTAACAAAGCTCACTAATACTTCATCTCCAACTCTTGGGATAAACTGGGTTCCTAAGCCTGAACTTGCCATAGGCTGTACAACCCGGATCCAACAACTTGGACTATCCCCTCCAACTTTATCCCAATGAAATTGTACTTTAATGCGACCGCTTACATCATGTTGTGGTTGACCTACCTCACCGCCAATTACAACAGCAGTTTGTAAACCATTGATTACAGGTTTAGGAATAAACTTCGGATAAGTTGGGTTCTTTATGGGCCGACATATAAATTGATTAGAATAGCTGACCGATTGCTCTGCCGCTTCAATATTGTGAATAATTTCTTCTATTGCATAATCACCAAGCTGACGACTATCTGGATGAGCCGATAAAGAAAACTGAGTCGCTAAAGTTAAGTCTTCAACAATACTTTTTGCTTCAACTAAACTAAAGTCACTTTGCACTTGATTAAGCCTTTTTTTAACGACTTCACTTGCTAGATCACTCATATCACCTTTAACTGAGTTTGAACCAAATTCATATTGGGTCAATTTTTGTGTATTGGCCATGGTATGAGATGAGCTAGAATCACCACTATCAACTACCTGAGTGCTTTCATAATCATAATTCACACAGCTAATGGCTGCACCATGAAGCTTTAGCCTAGGTTGCCATTGGGTAACAAGCATTTGCTCTCCTGTACGGCTTGACTTGTAATCAAGTTTTGCAATGCTGGCATCTTCATAAGGCGAGTCAGGATCTTGTAGATTTAACTGATGACTATTACTGGTATGATTAAAATAATAATGTATGCCCTGCTCAGCTAATAACCTTTGCACAAAATCCAAATCCGTTTCATTATATTGGACACAATAATTACGTTCATCTGATGGCAATGATCCTAATGTGTAATTTCCTGAAAAACCGGCATCATCAAAAACTTCAGACAAAATATCCGATAATGTTTTTTGCTGAAAAACACGATAGTTTTTTCTAAAAGTAAGTAGCCATAACCAAGGGCGAAGCACTATTTTATAATGTTGATAACTGTTATCACTTTGGCTTTCAAGCAGCTGTACTTCAGTTAAATAACCATTAAATACACGTTTTTCTTTTTGCTTATTATCAGCAACTTCATTCCAGTGACAACTAATTGGTTGCCCTAATTGATCATCAGCAGAAAAATTACTGCTGACCAATACGCCTTGAATCAAAAACGGGGTTGATAAACTTTCATTAATAATAAGTTTATGACCCAAGTGAGTATTATTATTTGAATCAGTAAAATATAATCCTCGGTTTTCAAATTGATATGCCACACATTTTCCTTATAAGTTGCAATTTAGGAGTATTAACCTCATTTAGCTTGAGGTCGATTAATCTAACAGTATCCTGAGTTACCACGTTCAACATTATCATTTAGTCTTTTTATTATTTTTTATTACACCTAATTAAACTAGCGTTGTGATATGCAGACTTTAACAAAATGACATCGCTTTTAGCTCATATTTATACCCATGATATTTAAAAATACTCGATTTCAGCGAGAATTCAACCGGATTTAGGTAAGGCATTAATTGAAAATAATGGTTGTTCCCTTATCAAAATTAATAACCCTGTTTAAACTCGCCGAGACGGAGTCTCTGAGCAAACCCACTTCATCGTTATTTTGGTTTAAAAGCTAGCCTAAATTCCTGTCATCAACACACCTTGAATTGGGCTCGTTCAGATAGCCCTGAAACATGCATTTTGAAGTAACATGGGTATATATTTACTTTAGCGATAATTTATTTATTAGTAATGGTAAACATCATAAATAATTGTTTACGTTTAAGCTAGGTATTTGAAACTTGATTTCTATTTGCATCATTAACATATTCATTCAAAGCTATTTTCACTTTAATTTTTGTAGTTTTGACTCATAAGCTTATTGTCAACAAAACAAAAAAATTTGTGACATACCGCCTTTCTAGGCCGTACACTCATAAAGAAGCTTCGTTTGATATTTTTTACTTGAGTATTCGCTGTGTAATAGACTAAGTTAATATATTTCATTATCAATTAAACTAATAACTGTTGCATTGCTTTAAGTCGTTTGGAGGTTTGATGTACTTTATTTTTGGTATCCAATCAAAGGTGCAAAGGCACTCGTATTTTTATCCTTGAAAAGTGCAGATTTTGAATAGTTTCATTCTGATTTTTTTTTAACTATATTTAAAACAGTTTTATTTTTTGTATTTTGGATTATTTTAGGACAACAATGAATAACAAAAACAATGAAGCATTTACTTTGCCTATAGCCAGTAAGGTATTTTCTATAATTGGGGGCTTACTTGGTTTTACAGTATTAATTGCTTGGAACTTCAACCACTCTTTAATTATTCAACTGCACACATCTCTTGCACCAATGCATTTTAATGAAGCTTTATGCATTTTTTTATCAGGTATAAGTCTTTTTTTTATCAATCATAAATTAAAAATATTATTTCCAAGCATTGTATTGTTTATAAGCTTTATTACCTTATTAGAATATATACTGAGTATTAATTTAGGTTTAGATCAGCTATTTATTAGTCAAAAATCAAATTTATTTAATCTTTTACCCGGTAGAATGTCACCTATAGCAGCAATATGTTTATTTTTAATAGCAGCTTGCTTTATCACTTTTATATCCTCGAAAGTAAATTCAGGGCAAACTGTAATAATTTGTAATATATGCTCTTTTTATATTATTGCATTACTTACAATATCATTGTTTGGTTATACCTTAAATATCAACTCCTTTTACTCTTGGGGATATTTTTCACCTATGACCATTCATAGCGCTTTAGCACTTATGTGTATTTCCATAAGTACGAAAATTTTTATTAATTCACAATATCAAATTGATAATATTGGTAGTTTTTTTTCAATATATCTATTTTCTATATTGTTTATGCTTTTTTGGCTTGAAAGTGCAAATGAAGAGTCCAGAAAAATTGAAGCTAAAATACAGACAGAGATATCTCTCATTGAAAACAGTACCAACCAAATGTTAAATACACATTTGGTGCAATTAAAAAATATAAAAACAGATGAAAATAATACGCCAATTAACCCCGTAGATATAATTTATAAGACACCTTGGCTCAATAACATTCAATGGTTTGATATTAACAGTGCAAGCCAAGTATATTCATTTCCCAATATAGAAATAAAAAATAATTTTACCGATGACATGTTAAATTTGTTTAAGGAGATAGAGCAAAAAAAAGTATTCTCTGCTAATACAATAAACAAAGGTGACATACAAAATAGCGAACTTATTATTATTAACCCAAGTATTAAAGTTAATGAAAAAATAACTGGATTTATCATTTCTAATATTAATATTAAGGTTTTATTTGAAAACTTACTTTTAATAAATAATGATTTTATATCTATAAAGTTAAGTCATAATGATCAAGTTTTTTTTGATAGTTCATTACCTATAGAAGTAAAAAAAAATCAATTTACGACAACACAAAAAATATCTATTCATGGTATGACTTGGGCTCTGGAGTTAACACCTAAAGTTGGGTTTTTAAACGATATTACAACTAGCTTACCAAGCTGGTTATTATTCATAGCTATTATGTTCACATTTCTTTACTCATTTATTTTTTATTATTTTGAGTTATTTCAAATAAAAGTTAATCAGCTTATTAAAAATAATAAACAGATCCAAGATGAAAAAACAAAATTAAATGCCTTAACAAATAATCTTAACGATGCAATCATCATTATAAATAAAAAAAGTATAATTCAATCTTTTTCAAAAAAATCGGTAACATTATTTGGTTATACAGAAAAAGAAGTTATTGGCAGAAACGTCAATCTTTTAATGCCCATAGAGCTTAATCTCCAACACGATAAGCACATAAAAGGCTTCACTAACAATAAAAAAAATAAAGCATCAGCTCAAAAAAGAAACCTTACTGGTATACATAAAAATCAAAAAAAATTTCCTATTGAAATTAATTTAGTTGAAGTAGTTATAGATCAAGAACACCAATTTATTAGTGTTATAAAAGATCTTAGTTTTGAAAATAAAACATTAGAGCAACTAGAAAAATCTAGATTCGAAACTGAATCAATAAAAATAGCGAAAAGTAAATTCATTGAATATATGGGTCACCAAATTAAAAGCCCAATGAACAGTATTTATGGTGTTTTACAACTTTTAGACCATGAATCTAACTCAGATAAAAATAATAAACTGATTGAACAAGCATTATTTTCTTCAAAATCATTAATATACACAATTGATGATATTATTGATTTTTCTAAAATTCAAGGTGATCAACTTGTCATTGAAGAGTCTGTATTTAGTATCAAACAACTTATACAAACGCTAGTTCATGATATGGAACATGAAGCACAGCAAAAAGATGTCAAATTAACCGTTTCATACTCAAGTAATTTTACAGATGGTTGGCTAGGAGACCCTGTTAGGATCAGACAAATTATTTTAAACCTAATTCTAAATTCTTTAAAATATACGGTGGATGGTAGTATTGATATTCATGTTGATATTATTGATTCTAACACCCATCAAAAATCAATTAAAATAACGGTAACAGATACCGGTTCTGGTATGACTAAAGAAAAAGCAGCAAGCCTTTTTAATCATATAGATCAAGGTATAAGGCTGACAACACATTTATGTGATGGTTTAGGTATAGACTTACTTATTGTAGAGAAGATAGTTCAACTGATGGATGGAGCTATCAGCGTCAGCAGTTCTGAAGGTGAAGGGTCATGTTTCTTAGTCATTTTGCCTTTAATTAAGCAAAATAAAAACTTCCAAGAAATGCATTTACATACTAAAGGAGTGGTACCCCACTTTGAGAGCAAGCATATTTTATTAGTTGAAAGTGATGCTGTTAGTAAAGTGGTTTTAAAAAGCATGTTAGAAGCAACGAAAGCTGACATTTCAGTGGTTTCAAATGGAAAACAAGCTATTGATTATTTAAAAAATAAGCAACCAGATTTAATTATGATAAATACATACCTACCCGTTTTAAATGGCATTGAAGCTTGTAGAGAAATTAGAGATAGTAACTTTATAATGCCCATAATTGCACTAAGTGAACATAAAATACAAGATGACATTAAAAACTATCAACAACTAGGTTTTAATGCGCGTATTGATAAACCAATAGAACTTCATCATTTATATCAGATATTGACTGAACAATTTAAATAAGCGTTAACACCCTTCTAACGCTTAAATTTATAAATGGATAAGTTTAATTACAGTAATACTCTTGCACTAATGCCTAACAAAGCAATTCCTGTAATTTTATCGATTACATGAACGTTATTTCGTAATTTTTCTAACATTACAGACTTTGATAAAACAAGTGCTATCAAACAATACCAAAGCGCATCTATACCACTTACAGTCGCCACCATTATTATTTTTTGTTCTAAATTTGCATTAGTATCAATAAATTGACTAAATAATGCTAAAAAAAACATGGCTATTTTAGGATTTAAAAAGGCAATCATAAAGCCTTCCCACGCACTTTGTTTTAAGGTGGTTGAAATGGCCTCTTGCTTTAACTTTCCTAAAGATGATTTAGAAGTAAATGACTTAAATGCTAGCCAAAGTAAAAATGCAACACCTGCATATTTAATAATATTAAATAGCCAAGGCGTTTCTTTTATAATAAGTGCCATGCCTAATATTGTTAATACTGCATATAAAGCGATACCTGCACCATGTGCAATACTGACCACCAAGCCATTCAATCTCCCACCTGACATTGTATGCTTTAAAACAATGACCAAGCTAGGACCAGGTGTCATAGCACCTAATACACAAATAGATGCGAGTGATAACCACGCTGTTAATTCCATACTTTATATCCCCTTTAGAATGATATTAAATATTGTAACTAACATTTTACATGAATATAAATTTAAAATTTTACTTTAAACTATCACTTTATTTCATACCTAAACTCATTATGGGAAGATTAATCAATTAAGGGTCTATTTTTTGGGAGTGAAACTTGTAAATTAATTTCAATATCTTACTCTTTACCAGCCTCTAAAGTGACATGAGTTTCTAATAATGGACTCACTGGAGTTGAGACATTTTTAATAAGATAGTCTCCTTCAGCTAAACTTACAGAGACTTCTCCCTTGCCCTTTGTTTCCACTACTTTTATTAACTTTTCTTTTTTATCAAAAATATTAAAAATTTGTCTAATTTACAATGTTCTTTCATTTTTATTGATGTCTCAAGTACTTGACCTGGACGCATAGCACGTTGAGCCACTATGTTTAACGTTCCTGTATTATTTTTCATCTCAACAGTGCTTTTATCATTCAACGTAACATTACTTTTTGAATCAACTTCTTGCTGACAACCGGTAGCAATCAACAACATTAAAAATACAAAACTACGTAATATCATTTATCATCCTTATAAATTAGCCTAGAGGTGACCTAGGCTAATAAATTATTTGTAAATAAGAGCTAAAATATGTAGCCATTTTTTGTTCTTAATTACAGTTCAATTACTTTTTCAGTCTGCGACTAAAAAGACTCGCTAAAGCAATTAGTAAGAAACCAAAAGTACCACCATTACTTTTCTTTTTCTCTACTGTCACACTAATGTTTTGACTCACAGTATCATTTTTAGCTTGACCATCATCTGCAACAATAGTGAATGTCATATTACCATGCTCACCTTTGATTGAACCTAGGCTTACTGCACCCGTTTCATTATTAAAAGATACATTACCAACTACTGGCTGAGAAGGATGCCATTGAGTTTCACTATCAGTTTGACCAGCATCTTGATTATGAACAATAAAACCTCGTGAAGTACCGACTAAAACATTATCAGAGTCACCATTAGCAATACCAAAAGCAGTTATACTGCTGCCTTCAGACATAGCTTCAGATGCGCGAGCCCAATTTTG
Source organism: Pseudoalteromonas sp. NBT06-2 (assembly GCF_002276045.1). Classification (GTDB taxonomy): domain Bacteria; phylum Pseudomonadota; class Gammaproteobacteria; order Enterobacterales; family Alteromonadaceae; genus Pseudoalteromonas. The sequence continues at coordinate 13,210 of NZ_NQMR01000041.1, forward strand.
ACCTTTATCATTTGTTCTCCAAATGTAATTACCACCGGTCCATAATCTATCCGAATTATTATTATCAAGAATATGTGGCGTTATAAACCTAAACCCATTATCTGGCTCATGTTCATCAAAAGTAACAAATGCATTCGTCCAGTTTTCGCCGGAGTTATACCCAAACCACTTCAAGATGCAGGATTCAGTTGGAATTAGAAATGCTTTAGGCAAGGCATTGATTGAAGAACATGGTTATTCCCTTTTCAAAATCAATAACACTGCGTAAAGTATTTATAAACCAACCTTACAGGGACTTCTGAGCAAATCATGCTCGTTGTTCCATCTTTTTTTAAGGGAGTAACCATTAATGCAAAGATGCGCCTAGATTATGAATTGCTCAGCAGTCCTGAATCTCACATCTTGAAGTGGCTTGGGTATATAACTTACGCTAAGTGAATTATAAACATAAGAAGAGTAAATAATATCTGAATTTGTTGGATCAATTGATGTATAACCACCATACCATGTCGAATACATTAAATGACACATATCAGATACAGCAGCAAAAAAGTTACCCTGTGCATCTAATGTACGCTGAACACAACCATCATTACCTATGTACATAGTTTTATTTGTTGTACCATCATAATCTGGATGGAAAGCAATAATATGATTATCAGCATGGATATAGCGCTCATCAAACTCAGATCAAAATGATGTTTCTATATCTCATGGCTATGACCGACTACAAACTGGACTATCATATAGAAAAGCTAAAAAGAGTCATGCTGCTTACGGTAAGGAATTGAATGCACAATTTAAACAAACGGCTGGTTTAATAAAATATACAACTGAGTTGGATCATTTAAATAGTAAAGCAAGCTTTTTAATAAGTGGAACATCGGATATTGGTAAAAGTATATCTCAATTTCCTGAAAAGAAAATCACCATTTATCCCAGAAAAATCGTCAGTTTAAGCCAATTAAAACTCAGTTATAAAGAGTTATGGTTAGTTAAACTCTATCATCATTATTAAAATTGGGAGAGTCAGATAGATCGTGTTGAATCAAAACAAAATACAGTTTATCAAATACTTATTTATTATCAGAGAATCTAAAATTTCATAGTGAATTTAGCACTGGTTTTAGGTTTCCCACCTTATCTGAATTATATTTTAATGGCGAAACACCTAGAGGTACAACATTAGGAAATATAAATTTAGAACCTGAAACAAGTAGAACACTTGGCATAGCATTAACTTATCAGATTGAATAATCACATTATTTTAATTATTGAGTACCTTTAATCCATATTTAATCGTTTTATTTAAATGCGCTTTAAATAATTGATAACATATTTCTCTAAACCATCTATGTTCTGGATCTAAGTTGTTTTTTGCATGCCATAAAATGTAGTACTGATGTGGCTTTATATCTAAAGGTAGCGGCTTTATTTTTAAATCATGAATATGTGAAAAGTCAGCAGCAATATGAAGGGGTGTTGTTAAAATTGTATCTGTTTGCAATAATAACTCTATGGCTGATTGAAAAAAAGGTACTGAAGCAAATACTTTTCTTTTTAGATCTAGCTTAGATAATGCAGCTTCAATGGGACTGTCTTTATCACCCCCACCACTTATTACGATGTGTTTTGCCTCCGTATAATCCTGAACTGTAAAGGGGCTTTGCACTTTAGGATGTGATTTTCGCATCACTATCACCAATTCATCTTCAGCCATTTTTTTTCCGTAAAGGTTCTCGGGCACAGCATCAACTATGGTAGATACTAAATCTAAAGACCTATGCGATAACTCATATAGCCAACTTTTTTGCCACAGCAGATATTCAACACTAATATTAGGGGCACTGCTTACCATTTGAGCACAGATATCAGGTAGTATAAATTGTGAAACATAATCACTTGAGGCTAATATAAATTGACGCTGACATTGGGTGATATCTAACTCTTTAGGTAAGTATAAATTGTCTAAATTTTGTATCAAACTTGGTAGTTGTACCTTTAACTCCTCTCCTCTTTGCGTTAAAACAAAGTGATTGGCTTCTCGAATTAAAATAGGATCATGAAAGGCATCACGAATTTGAGATAAGGTTTTACTCATTGCTGATTGCGTAACATTCAAAGATTTTGCAGATTCGGTTAGGTTACGCGTATGCAATAATGAGATAAGTGCAGGTAATAACTTGTAGTTATTCAAAAAGTTGTGCCTTTTATTAAGGAAGTACACTCATTTAATAATGTGATCATTAAATGAGTTTTGTAAGATTACAGCTTTTTATTAATGATTTCATCAACAGAGTATTTACCAGCACCTTGAATTAATAGACTAACAACACCCGCTAACAGTAAGACTTGAAATTCATATCCGCCTTTACCAAACATGCCAGCATCGAGGTGAACAAAACCGATAGCGACTAACATAACCACTACTAGGCTACTAGCAGCAACACGGGTAAATAACCCAGCTATTAACAAAGCGCCACCTAAAGTTTCAGCAAGGCCAGCAGTTACAGCGAATAAATAGCTTGGCTCAATACCCATACTTCCTAGCCATCCAGCAAAACCTGCAGGATTACCTTCACCAAATAACTTACCCCATCCATGACCAATAAAAATTACACCTAAAACAAGTCTTAAAATAACTGGAGCAATTTGACTATTGTTGCTCTCAACAACTTTTTTTAATAAGTTTTTCATAACTGTGCCTAAAATTAGTTATTGCAAAGTATTTTAATCGTATTCACCTATGAATTGAAATCCATTTTAAGACTAATTCCCATGAAATAAGTTCATACCTATTTATCAATATAAAAACAAAATACCAAAAAATGAATATAAAGCAACCAATAATAGAATAGGTAATTTCAAAGATTTTAGTAAATATATGCCAAGAATGACCAAAGCCATATCAATGCTATTAATTACTGCACTTTGAAAAACAGGTTGATATAAAGCTGACAATAATAAACCAACCACAGCAGCATTCACACCATTCATAGCTCCTGAAATACTCGGATTACTCGCTAAGGCCTGCCAGTTTTTTAATACTATTAATATCAATAAGAAACCAGGTAAGAAAACAGCTAAGGTAGCCAACAATGCACCTAAAACTGGCGAACTTGGTAATAGCTCAAAACCTAAAAATGTCGCTAATGTAAACATAGGACCAGGTACTGCTTGCGCTGTGGCGTAGGCAGTTAAAAAAGAATCTTGGCTTAATTGTTCACCCACTAAACCTTCTAATAAAGGTAATACAACATGACCACCGCCAAAAACTAAACTGCCCGCTTGGAAAAAGTCAGAGAAAAGCTTTATTTGTACGTTTAAGTGTGAAAATAAAGGCAAGCTAATAAGTAAACTTATAAATATTATTAATGGCGGCCAACTTAGCTGAATTTTAGTTCTTGGCACTAAGCTAATTTCATCTGTAGCGCTTAAATAATACTTACCTACTAACGCAGCAAAGATAAGCACTAACATTTGCGTATATAGCGAAGGCATTAACAATAATGCTATGGCGGTAAAAGTACACAATAATACAGATGTTTTTTGTTTGCAAAAATTATTAAACATTCCCCAAACAGCATCAGCAACCACAATCACAGCAAGTAATTTTAAACCATGAACCACACCTTCAAAAAAAGTATTATCGGAAAAACGCTGACTCATTAAGGCAATAGCTAACATCACAATAACCGAAGGCAAAGTAAAGCCTAAAAAGGCAGCTATGGCACCTGATAACCCCGCTCTGTGATAACCAATAGAAAACCCAACTTGGCTAGAACCAGGACCAGGTAAAAACTGACTTAAAGCAACCAATTGACCATAATCTTTATCGCTTAACCATTTATTTTTTTCAACAAAGGCTTGCCTAAAATAACCTATATGTGCAGCAGGACCACCAAAACTCATACAACCTAAAATGAAAAATTTATAAAATATTTCGAACATACTTCAAATCTATTTATACAATTAATTACAGTAAGATAATGAAATCACAACAATGATTCAAATTGATTGTTTTGATTTAAACTATGAATATAATTAATAAATATGTAATTGAGTAGTTAAAACATGAAAGAATTTAATTGGCGTGCGATAGATCTCAACTTACTTGTTGTATTTAATGCCTTAGTAGAAGAAAAAAGTGTTTCCAAAGCAGCAGAAAAGCTAAACATAAGTCAATCTGCTATGAGCCATAGCTTATCTCGTTTACGTACTTTATTAGATGACCCGTTATTTGAACGCCAAGGTCATATTATGGTGCCAAGTCAAAAATCCATAGATCTCACTCCGGTGATCGCCAGTATTTTAAATCAAATTTCTCAACAGGTTTTACGCACAGGAGCATTTGAACCTAAAGAGTTTAATAGCACTTTTAAAATAGGTTTAACTGATTACGCCGAATTACTTTTTGCGCCTATATTATTTGATGTAATTTCATGCCTTGCACCACAAAGCCAAATTTGTTTTTATCATGTTGATAAAAGTAATTTTGAACAGGTGTTTAAAGCGCATCATCTCGATTTAATGTTAGGCAGTATTAATAATGAATATAAAAACTTTAACCGAGCACATGTATATACTGAACGCCATGTTTGTTTGATAAGCAAGCTACAAATATAACAACTCCAATCTCAATTGAGCAATACTGTGCAACCCCCCATGCATTGACTAGCTCTAATGGCCAAATATCATCACCCATTGATAAACAATTATCTAAGCACAATCAGCAAAGACAAGTAAAAGTCACCACGCGTAATTTTTTAACTTTAAGACACCTTTTAACTGGTCGTAATTTACTCTGTGTTGTACCAGAGTTAATGGCTAAAATGGATTTATTTTCAAATAAACTGAGTTTTGCTAGGGCGCCTATAGATGTACCTGATTTTAAAATTGAAATATTATGGGAAACTCGCAACGATCAACATCAAAAAAACCTGTGGTTACGTAAACAAGTAAAAAATACAATTACAGGACATGTAGCAAAATTAAAGCAACCTTGACGCATAATTCATTAGACTTAAGTAAAGCATTGTAAATGAGTATCCAATAAAGCGTTTTAAATAATATAACACTATGTAATTAAACAAAAAACCTCATCGATAATCACTAGGCTTTCACTTTATTTTACTTTATTTTACTATAACTTAACGTTTAGATATTTTGTTACTAGGGAAAAGTTAGATGATTAAAAAAGCGCTCACATGTGCCGTACTTATGGCACTTATTGCTTGTGGTACTCAAGAAGTACAAAATAAAAACAATACTCAAACTGAAGTAAAAAATGCTACAAGCAAAATCGCTGCGATTCAATATCCTGAAACTAAAAAAAGTGATGTAGTTGATAACTATTTTGAAACGCAAGTTGCCGACCCATATCGCTGGTTAGAAGATGATATGAGCGAAGAAACTGCCGATTGGGTTAGAGCTCAAAATAAAGTAACAGCAGATTACCTACCACAAATCCCTTATAGAGATGAGTTAAAAGCCAGCCTTAAAAACTTAATGGATTATGAAAAAGTTGGCGCACCTTTTAAAGAGGGGAACTATATACATACTTTTATAAAAATGATGGTCTACAAAATCAATATGTTGTTTATCGCCAAAAAAGTGAAGGCGAAGCTGAAGTTTTCCTAGATCCAAATAAATTCAGTGAAGATGGCACTACATAACTTGCAGGCTTAAGCTTTTCTAAGGATGGCTCTCTTGCAGCTTATCAAATTTCTGAAAATGGCAGTGATTGGCGTAAAGTGTTCATCATCGATGTTGAATCAAAAAAACAAATTGAAGAAACCTTAGTTGATGTTAAATTCAGTGGCATTTCTTGGGTAGGTAATGAAGGTTTTTATTATTCTAGCTACGACAAATCTAAAGGCAGTGAACTATCTGCAAAAACAGATCAACATAAATTGTACTTTCATAAGCTAGGCTCGGCTCAAAAAGATGACCAATTAGTATTTGGTGGAATTGATGCTGAGAATTACCCTAATATTAGCGCCAATGTCACTAAAGATAATAAGTATTTATTAATATCACCATCAATTTCAACATCTGGTAATAAACTATTTATTAAAGATTTAACTAAGGCTAACAGTTCACTCGTCACGATTTTAGATCATACAGATTCAGATACACATGTGTTAGACAATATAGGTAGTAAACTGCTTTTAGTTACAAACTTAAATACACCTAATAAAAGAGTTGTTACTGTTGATGTTAGCAACCCTAGCTCTGAAAACTGGGTTGATCTCATTCCTGAAACAAAAAATGTATTAAGTGTTTTTACAGGTGGTGGTTATATTTTTGCTAAGTACATGGTTGATGCCATTTCTAAAGTAAAACAGTTTGATAAATCAGGTAAAAAATACGTGAAATTGAACTGCCAGGTGTCGGTACTGCTAGAGGCTTTAGCGGTCAAAATAATGATGCCATTTTATATTACTCATTACTAACTATAAAACACCCGGTACAACTTTCGCTTTTGATGCAGCAAAAGGTGAAAGTAAAGTATACCGTAAATCTGGCGCTAAATTTGATAGTGAGCAATACGAATCTGAGCAAGTATTTTATAAATCTAAAGATGGTACAAAAGTACCGATGATCATTACCCACAAAAAAGACATCGAATTAGATGGCTCTAATCCAACTATTCTTTATGCATATGGTGGTTTTAATGTCAGCCTAACACCAAGATTTAGTCCAACTCGTGCTGCTTGGTTAGAGCAAGGTGGTATTTATGCAGTTGCTAATTTACGTGGTGGCGGTGAATACGGTAAAGAATGGCATAAAGCAGGCACGCAATTACAAAAACAAAACGTTTTTGATGACTTTATTGCAGCAGCTGAATTCCTAATAGACAAAAAATATACTTCAAGCCCTAAACTTGCGGTAAACGGTGGCTCAAACGGTGGTCTACTTGTAGGTGCTGTTATGACACAACGCCCTGAACTATTTAAAGTAGCACTACCTGCCGTTGGTGTATTAGATATGTTGAGATACCATACTTTCACTGCAGGTGCTGGTTGGGCCTACGACTATGGTAACAACAGGCGATCATGATGACCGTATAGTACCAGCTCATTCATTTAAATTTGCAGCTGAACTACAAGCTAAACAAGCAGGCACCAACCCTACTCTGATCCGTATTGAAATAAATGCAGGTCACGGTGCTGGCACACCTACAAGTAAAACCATTGAACAATATGCCGATATTTATGGTTTCACTTTATATAATATGGGAATTAAAAAGCTATAAGCCAGCTTTAAATCTATAAACTAAAAAAGGTTACTTATAATGTATGAGTAATCTTTTATTCTTAACCTTAAATTTGTTGGAACTTATATACAGATCCTAAGTTTAAGATATCAATTAATTCACCTAAGGCAGTTCTAGATTCCATTAATAACAGAGGAGCTTGTAAATCTTCAGGTTTTATCAAATCTCTATAGTGTCTATCCAACCAAGTATTCAATCGTTTGTATAAATTATCAGATATATACCCAAGCCACTTCAAGATCAGAGTTTCAGGACTGCTGAGAAAATCACGATCTAAGCGCATCCTTGTATTAATGGTTGCTCCCTTAAAATAAGATGGACCGGCAATATGCTACTGCATTGCTCTAGTACCTACATCCATGCAGTTAACAACGAGCATGATTTGCTCAGAAGTCCCAGGTGGGTTGGTTTAGAAGCGCTTTAAGCTGGGTTATTGATCTTAAAAGGGAATAACCATTCTCTGCAATCAATGCCTTACCTAAAGCGTTTCTAATTCCAACCGAATCCTGCATTATCAAGTGGTTTGGGTATATACCCAAGCCACTTGATAATGCTTGTTTCAGAATTTATCAGGTGAGTTAGCACAAGGCACATCATTTTAGGAATGCTTATTGCCTTTCAAACTAATGTAACGTAGTGATTACTTACCTGATAAATTCCCTACGGGCGGGTTTTAAATGGTCAACTACCGCGTTATTTATGTTGATAAGGGAATAACCATTACCTGCAATAAATGTCTTGTATTTGACCATTTAAACTCCCGCTGAAATCATGCATTTCCAAGTAGCTTGGGTATATTAGGATTAAAAGCATAACGACCAAAAATGAAAAGATTTAATCTTTTATCAGTAAATTCAACAAATAAATGGGCATAATTTGCAACGCCTTCATTACAAAATAATCGCTGTTATTTAAGTTGAATTAAAACTATTTAATTCCGAACACCAAGCATTCAAAACCGAACATAAAATCCTTTTTATTTTCTATATATAATTATAATAAATTGATTATTAACAAGATTAAATATTGGCACAGTTATTCCAATGTAAAACTAAATGATTAAATATACGTTTATTTAAATAATGAAAATAGAATTAATTCAAAAAAAACCTTGGAAAAAAGGCATATTAATCAGCTTGTTTATTTCTTTACTATGTTATGCAGCTTATTCGGTAAGCAGTAAGTCGGTAAAGTCCATATCAAAAGAATATGTGAGCTTTCAAACAGTGAAAACTGGGCCAATAGACATTTATGCTAATGCCTATGGCGAATTTATTTCTGCGAAAGAACGTTTATTAACAGCGCCGGCTTTAGGAAAAGTATCTGAAATTCTTGTACGCCCAGGTACTCAAGTGATACCTAGTACAGTTATTCTCCATTTATTTAACCCTAAACTAAATCAAGAAGTCAGTGAAGCCCAAGGACTATTAGCACAGCAAAAAGCACAACGTGAAGCATTTAAATATGAGCAACAAAATGAAAGGTTAAATTATCAAAGCAATATTGCTGACATTGAAGCTGAGATTGAAAAGGCACAATTAGAATTGTCGGTAAATCAAAAGTTATTAAAGTTGGGCGTGGCTGCACAAATAGAATTACAGCGAGCAAAATTGGCCGTTGCGCAACAAAATAAACGTCTTAAATTTGAAAAAGAAAAGTATCAACAATTTATAGAAATGCAAAGTTACCAATTAACGCAACGTGATATCACCATAACGCAGCAAATATCTCAGGTTTTATTGCTTGAACAACAATTAGAAGATATGAAAGTTAAAGCGGGCATTACAGGTTCATTACAAACCTTAGAAATTGAATTAGGGCAAAGTGTGCAATTAGGTGAATCGTTAGCAAAAGTAGGCAGTAATAAAGAACTGATTGCACGCCTAAGATTACCTCAGCATCAGGCAGATCTAATAGATATCAATGCTCCAGTTATAATTGATACACAAAAAGGTTTGATCAAAGCTCACATTTCTCGTATCGAAAGTATTGTAAAAAACGGCTCGGTACTTGCTGAAGCGATTGTTGATAGTGAATTAACAACAAATGCGCGTCCATCATTAACAGTTTCTGCTCAAGTGTTTATAAAACATCAAAAAGATGCCTTATTTACTAAACAAGCATCAGGAATGCGTCCAAACAGTAAACACAGTTTATTTATACAAACACAAAACGATATGTTGGAAAAAAGAGAAGTAACTTTTGGTGATATATCTCAAGGAAACTTAGTTATTACAAATGGCTTATATCCCGGTGATACAATTGTTAGTTCAGATTTAAGTAAATACAACCAGTTCAATCAATTAGCACTATTAGATTAATCATATACCCATGACACCTCAAAATGCGCGATTTCAACGAGAATTAAACAGGATTTAGGTAAGGCATTAATTGAAGATAATGGCTGTTCCCTTATCAAAATTAATAACGCAGCATAAACCCTGTTTAAACTCGCCGAGACGGAGCTTCTGAGCAAACCCATTTCATCGTTGTATTGGTTTAAAAGGTGTAACACGCTTTGAATTGGACTCGCTCAGATAGCTCTGAAACATGCATTTTGAAGTAACATGGGTATATACACACAAATCAATGTAAAATGCTTGAACGTAAAGGGCCTTTACAATGATTTGGATAAACACATTATGAGGAATATATTATGAAACAAGTCGTCTCTATGAGTAATATCCATAAGCGTTATGATGGCCAACAGATTGAAACACATGCATTGCAAGGTATCTCACTTGAAATTATGCAAGGAGAGTTTGTTGCTATCACCGGCCCTTCTGGCTGTGGTAAGTCTACTTTATTGTCAATCATGGGTTTAATGGATAGTGCAAGTGAAGGTGATTATCACATTGCAAAAATTGATACAGCTAACCTGAAAGTGGATCAAAGAACACAAATCAGAAACGAACATATAGGTTATGTATTTCAGTCTTTTAATTTAATTGATAATTTAACTGTATTTGAAAATATCGCTTTGCCACTTGAGCATAGAAATGTAAAAAAATCAGAAATAAAAACGCGAGTAGAAGCAGTATTAGACCAAGTAGATATGTTACATCGTAAAAATTACCGACCTAATCAACTTTCAGGTGGTCAACAACAACGTATCGCCATAGCAAGAGCTTTAGTTGGTAAGCCAGATCTTATTTTAGTAGATGAACCAACTGGTAACTTAGATAGCAAAAATGGCGATCAAGTAATGTTGCTATTAGAGCAACTTAATAAAGCGGGCTCGACTATTGTAATGGTAACACATGATAGCCGTTATTCTCGCTGTGCAAGCCGTGAAATTCAATTATTAGATGGCAACATCATTACTGAGCAACATTCTGCTGATACTGTTCAGGGGGTTGCATGAGTTTATATCAAAGAGCTTTTATCTCTGGTATAGCGAGAATCTTTTCATTGCCACGACTGAGTATTCCGCTTATTGTTACTTTAGGCCTTACTTTAGGGGCGGTATTAAGCGTTATAGCGATTTCATCAACGCTATTTTTTAAACCGCTTAAAGGCGTAAATAACGAAGATAATATTCAAACATTTCAATTTCAAATGCAGTTCAGTAAAGATATGAGTATTTCTTATTGGAATTTACGCCGTTTAGCTGACTTTAATGAAACTTATAAACATCTCGGTACTTGGGCTGGTATCTCATCGAATAATGAAGAAGCTGTTAGCATTAATAATGTGACATATTCAACAACACAATTTTCAGCCTCGGATACCATTTTAAGTGTATTAGGTACGCAATTACTTAAAGGACAAGATGTCACCATAGAGGCACCTGATGAGTATGTTTGGATCTCAAATACTTTATGGCAACAAGTATTTTCAGGCAGCGATTCAGCTATTGGCAAACAATTATCACATAATAATAAAAACTATATCATAGCGGGTATCATCGAAGATTTAATGGACGCCCCAGACAATAATGCTATCGCTTCAGAGCAAATTTGGTTTATTTCTAAGCTATCTAATTTATTAGGAAAAACAGAAGAAGGTGCAGTGAGAGATGATATAAAAGCCTTATTATTAAAAACAAGTAACCCAAATGTGCAACTGCCTTCAAAAACAGAACTAATAAAATGGCGTACACAATACATAACCAATAATACGCCTGAAGAAGAAGTCCAGGGCTATTTAGGGTTTATTAATAACAGCCCTGTAGAACTCATAACAGATAGCTATAGAAACCACTTATTAGGTTCCAGTAAAAATTTAGTATATGCATTATTTGCTGCTGTTATTGGCTTGCTTCTTATGGCGACATTAAACTTACTAAACCTATTTATCGCTCACTATCAAACCCGCAATAAAGAGTTTGCAATACAATTAAGCTTAGGTTCAAGCTTATTAAAGTTAAGACTATTAATATTACTAGAAAATTTACCTAGCTTTATTTTAGCCACAATATCAGGGCTTTTAGTCACAGGTTGGATTATAAAAAGCTTGCCCCATATTACTAATAACAACCTGCCTATGATAGACGATATATCAATTAACAATACAACATTATTCGCGTCGTTTTTGATTATTGTTTTACTTAGCATACTCTTTAGCGCATTTGCTTTAATTGATATAAATAAACAAGCCCTTGCTAATAATTTAAATAGCAGTGGTAAAGGCATACAAGCACAAACTAATCACTGGCTAAGTCGTACATTAATGGTAATACAATTAACAGTTGCTTCTGTATTATTAACCGCCTCAGTGATGATTGCCTCTCAAAGTTATGATGCAGTTTATCGTGATTTAGGTTTTGAATTAGGGAATCACTATGAAGTGTCTATGTCAGTATCTGATCCCTTATGGGCTAAAAAAATAGCGAATCCAACAAAATATCAAGGCAGTGAAGCTCAAAAAGTAAACCAAGACATAAGTAATATTATTGAGACTAATGTGACAGATAGTAAAGTTGTGATCCCAACGGGAGCACCTCTCACAAGTATGTATATTCTTATGGCATACAGTCCTGAAAATAACCCAAATAAACAAATATTATTTCAGCCGAGTTATTTATCAGTTGGATATTTTAAAGCTTTTGATATTCCAGTTTTAGCGGGTGCTAATTTATCACAAGCACAAATCGATAATAACGACAATGGTGTTGTAATAGATACTATTATGGCAAAAGAATTATTTCCTAATTTAAGCTTCCAAGAAGTCATCGGAAAATCGATTGATTTGGGTATAGAAGATGATAAGGGTGAGTCTATTAAATCTACCATAAATGCTGTTGTTGGTTCCATTCAAAGCCAAATTGGTAGAGTTAACCCTATCGTCACACCTAGAGTTTATTTTAGCCAATTTAATATAAGTGGTAATTTTGCTTTTACAGTTAACCTTCCAGCAGGTGAAAGTATGACAGCTGAGCAAATTCAAACTCAGATAACAAAACAATACCCTATGCTTAATAACTTGCAAGTCACATCATTAAAAGAGCGTTGGAATGAGCAAACCTTAAGTGAACGTCTGAGCTTTTGGTTAGTTTTAATGATGACGGGTTTAACCTTATTTTTAGCAGCGATAGGCATTGCGGGTTTGACACAAATGACAACTAACCAAAAGAAATACGAGCTAGCAGTACGTATGGCTACAGGTGCTAAGCAAAGTCGTTTATTAAGCTTCATTCTAAAAGATGCATTTTGGATGCTAAGTTTAGGGTTAGGTTTAGGTTTTATCATTTGCGTTTTTGGTTATCAGCAATTACAAACAAGTCTTACATTACTGCCTGAATTTAACTGGTTAGCTATGACAACTTTAAATATATGTTTAATCATTATAGTACTTTTATCTGTAACAGTTCCCGCTTGGCGGGTGATTAGCTCTGATCCTATGCACGCATTAAGAGAAGAATAGTAAAAGCAATTGTATTTAAGTTAAACTAAGGCAACGTATAAGTTGCCTTTTTCATTACTTATAAAAAACACGGAGCTTAGATTGCAGCAAACATCAAATAAGAATAATCAAGCAACAATACTAATTGCAGACGATGATGAAGATATCAGATTCGCCTTGGCATTATTATTATCCTCTCAAGGTTATAAAACCATTGAAGCTACTAATGCTAAAGAAGTGATCATCCAAACCAATAGACAAAACCCTGATCTCATTTTGCTAGATATGAATTTCAGTCGTGACACAACAAGTGGCCAAGAAGGGTTAGAGGTATTAGCCCAATTAAAAAATAATGATATACCCGTTATACTAATGACTGCATGGGCAAATGTAGCATTGGCAGTAAATGGTTTAAAACAAGGGGCATCTGATTTTGTAGAAAAACCTTGGAATAAAGAAAAATTACTCAACAGCATAAATCAGCAGCTAAACTTTAAAAAAATAAAACAAGAACACCAAGGCTATCAAACACTATTAAGTGAAAAACAAAGCAATAAAAATCAAACCTGGGTTTGCCAATCAGATGCCATGAAACAAATTGAGCAACTCATTGAACAAATAGCACCAACTGATGCCAATATTTTAATATTAGGTGAAAATGGCACAGGTAAATCTCAATTAGCCAAACGTATTCACCAATTTTCATCCAGACAAGATAAGCCTTTAATTTCAGTTAATATGGCGGCTATTCCTGATAATTTATTTGAAAGTGAATTATTTGGTCATCAAAAAGGCGCTTTTACCGATGCTAAACAAAATCGCATTGGTCGCTTTCAATTAGCTGATCAGGGCACATTATTTTTTGATGAAATCGGCTCTTTACCTTTTAACTTACAACCTAAGTTATTACGCGTTTTAGAAACCGGCGAATATGAAGTATTAGGCTCAAGCCAAACACAAAATACTAACTCAAGGCTGATAAGTGCCACTAATGCAGACTTATCAAAACTGGTAAATGAAGGGTTATTCCGTCAAGATTTATTATACCGATTAAATACTTTAGTGATCACTTTACCACCTTTAAGAGAAAGGTTAGAGGATATACAACCATTAGCTGATACTTTTATAGATCAGTTTTGTACTAAGTATCGTAAATCAAAATTAAGTCTATCACCTGACACAGTAAAAAAATTAAAACAACATAGCTGGCCTGGCAATATTCGAGAAATCAGCCATGCAATTGAGCGTGCAGTACTATTAAGTACAAGTGATGAAATTACATCACAAGCATTATTATTAGATAATACCACTAATCAAAATTCAGATATAAAACTACAACCACTGGAGCAAGCTGAGCGAAAATTAATCGAAAAAGCGTTATCAGTAAGCTCAGGTCAAGTAATTGAAGCAGCAAAACTACTCGATATTTCTCGTAATGCGTTATATCGCAGATTAGAAAAGTTTGGCATCAAATATGAGTCATGAAAAGTGGCTCATAACTGGGCTAACAAGCATTATTTTAATCATAACCTCTTTAGTTACGGCACTCACTTACAGCCTTAACTGGAGTATATTGGCAATCAGTACCTTAATATTTTTATTAATGTATCCATTAATTTTCTGTGCTAATAAGTATTATCAGTTTTGGTGTCAATCCATAATGCAGTTGACGACCTATACCCAAGTTTTAAAAGAAGGCGAACATAATTTAAAATATAAAAAACAAAATAAAAATAACTTATTGCTAGAGCTACAACAAGAAATTGAAGTTTTGGCTCAAACTAAGCTTAAAAACAATACGCAAAATGATACGGTTGAGAGCGTACTGAGCCATATACTAGATTCTTGGCCAATTCCTGTATGTGTATTTGATCACAACTTAAGTCTAATTTATCGCAATAGCGCGATGAACGAGCAAATTCAACAACCTATGCTAAATGGCACATCTGCATCCAGTTTAGGTTTTGAATTTAACCATGGTCAATTTAGTCATAATCAATTTGATGATAAGTGGCAAAACCAAAGTATCAGTTATTTAAATCAGTCTCAAAAACATTGGCTATATTCAGCCATAGATATTTCACAAATACTTAATGAAAACCAAACGACCACACAAAAAAACTTAGTAAGAGTACTTTCTCACGAGTTAAGAAACTCACTTACACCTATGGCATCTATGGCTGATACTTTATTGTGTAGTGAGCAACTCAACGAATCACAAACTAGAATGGTACTTGATAGAATAAAAAGTAGAAGTGAACGTTTACTTGCTTTTATTGGTCAATATTCACAACTAGCCCAGTTACCAGAGCCGCAATGTACTTGGTTTAATTTTATGGATATTTTAGATGAAGCCAAAAGCATGATGAGTACTGAGTTACAAGTCAGTTATAAAGGTGCGGCTTTATGTTATGGAGATGAAAACCAAGTTTCTCAAATACTTATTAATCTTTTAAAAAATGCCCAAGAGTCCTGTGAAAAAGACACCAGTGAAGTATCCATTACTTTATATAATCAACAGCAAAATCAAATTATTGAAATGACAGATAATGGTCCAGGATTTGCTAACTTAGACAATGTATTAACCCCTTTTTATACTACTAAGCCTGCTGGTTCTGGTATCGGGTTGTCATTATGCGATAATATAGTCCGCAACCACCAAGGTCAATTAAAGGTCTCTAATTTAGATCCACATGGGGCTAAAATCACTTTAGTTTGGCCTATAAAACAAGTTCATTAAATTAACATGTATTCATATAAAGTTTTAAACCATATAAATGAAATTGATGCATCAAGTTGGGATGCATTATTTGATGATAACCCTTTCACTAAACATGCTTTTATTTATGCGTGCGAAGCGAGTTTATCTGCGACTAAAAAAACAGGTTGGATAGCACATCATTTATTAATTTATCACAATGAAACCTTAATTACGATTATACCTGGATATCTTAAAACGCACTCATATGGCGAATATGTATTTGATTGGTCTTGGGCAGAAGCTTATAAAGAACATGGCTTAGACTATTATCCTAAATGGATCGGCGCAATACCATTTACGCCAATAGAGGGAGTACGTCTTGCCTATAATAAAACGATTTCTCCCCTGCTTTATCAATTTATTTCTACTACATTAGAACAACTAGCACAAAAGAATAAATGGTCAGGTTGGCATTTTAATTTTTGTGATAAAAAAACATCAAAGCAATTAAAACAATATAAAATCACACCTCGTTTGGGTGTGCAATTTCAATGGTTTAATAAAAGCTATCAAGATTTTAATGGTTTTTTATCAAAACTAACTGCTCGTAAACGCAAGAACATCAGAAAAGAGCGCAAAAAAGTACTAGATCAAGATATTAAAATTGAATGGCTTAACGGACATGAAATTAGTGATGAACTCATAATACAATTTGTAGCGTTTTATCAGCGTACTTACTTAAAACGTTCTGGTCATTTAGGTTATCTTAATGCTGATTTTTTTTCTTTATTAAAACAAAATATGCCAAAAAATTTAGTCATAATGACAGCTAAAAAATCAGAGAAGCTCATTGCTGCCACTTGGAGTTTAAAATCAAGCGATACTTTATATGGCCGTTACTGGGGTGCGAACGAGCAATGCGATTTATTACATTTTGAACTTTGCTATTACCAGGGTATCGAGTATTGCATTAATAATGATTTAAAATGTTTTCATTCAGGCGCACAAGGTGAACATAAAATTGCAAGAGGATTTGAGCCCGTATTTACTTACTCAAACCATAAAATCATGCACCCTGACTTTGCATTAGCGATAGATGACTTTTTACAAAGAGAAACTTTGCACATGAGGGGATATTTTAAAAACTGCCAAGCATTATCGCCCTTTAAAAAACCCTAAACAGACTTTTTAAATACCAGCAATTGATTATTCGCAGGCATATCGAAATCATTAACCAATAAAAGTCCTTCTTTTTTAGCTAAAGAAAGAATACTTTCAATATCTCTTATGCCTCTATTTGAGTCGATATTTTTAAGCCATAAATCAAACTCTGCATTACTTGGGCTGGTATACTCACCACCATATTTAAAAGGCCCATATATACACAAAATACCATTATTTTCTAAATGACGCCCTACCCCTTTAAAGAATGATTCAACTAAAGCATTACTCACTATATGCAACGTATTCGCAGTAAAAATACCATCGACAGTTTCTACAGGCCAATCTTGTGAAAAATCAAGTATTAAAGGGCGTTTTAAATTATCTAATTTATTTTTATCTATCCAAAGATTGATACCTTGATGATTTTCTATTAAATCACTTGTTTGCCAAGTTAAATAATGTAATTCTTTTGCAAAATGTACTGCATGTTGCCCAGTACCAGAACCCACTTCTAAAATCTCATGGCATTGGCTAAATGACTCTTTTAAAACCTTAAGTATAGGTGTTTTATTATTCTCGCACGCTTGAGAAAATGGTAACAACATTATGTACAACTCTTTAGAAAAATGAAATTCAGATTAAACACCGCATATGTTTTTGTCTATAAATAAATTTGTTTAAGTATAAATCTTTCTTGCCAATAATATCACTTTAGCTTTAAACTAACTCTCACCTTACGTTTACGTAAAGGGTATATCGTCAATTTAAGATTAACCGTCAATTAAAGAGTGAATTTATGCGTCTTGAAATTATTTGTGAGAATAAAACCGGAATAGCACGAAAGTTACTCGAAATTCTAGAAAGCTATGATTTGAACTTATATGCAGTTGAAGCTAATAGTAATGGCATTATTCATGTTCACTTTCCTGAATTAGAGTTTGAACGGTTTAAAAGTTTAATGCCTGAGATCCGTAAACTAGACCATGTACTTGATGTTAAAAGTGTTAAAAACATGCCTCTAGAAGCTGAGCATAATGCACTGAATACTTTACCCGACCCAGTATTTTTTATTGATTTAAAAGGGAGAGTAACCCGTACAAATGAAGCTGCTTTAACTTTAATTAATATCTCAAAAAATGAAATTGAAAATGTAATACTTAATCAATGGGTTCATGGATTTTCCTTTATAAAGTGGTTTGATGATCTAAAAGGGGTTAATAAAACGGTAAGAGTACAAATAGATGGTATCCATTATTTAGCTGAAATTTTACCAATATATATCACTGAAAATTTAGACACTAAAACACTTTCTGGTGGTATTGTTTTACTTAAGTCATCTTCAAGGTTAAAGAAACAAATAAATATATTACAATCAGATCAAATAGAACAATCAAAAAATAAACCAGCTAAAGCTATAATGACTGGATTTGAAACAATTCGTTCGCAAAGCTCTGCAATTAAACGCACTTTATTACAAGCCAAAAAAATAGCTCAGTTAGAAGCGCCTATTTTGATAATGGGAGAGGTTGGTACAGGGAGAAGACGCATAGCAAAAGCCTGTCATGATGCAAGTGAAAGAAAAAACAATAATTTCACTTCGATCTCATGTACTACTTTAGAAAAAAAGAGTTTGAATGAAACTTTATTTGGTTGTGAACAAAAAAATATTATAAGTATCTTTGAGAAAAATAATTTTGGCACAGTATATTTAGATGAAATAGCAGAACTCAATAATGAAATGCAGATTGGCTTATTTAACTTTCTAAATACTGGCACATTAAACAATAATACCAATAAAAAACTTAATGTAAGAGTTATATGCTCAAATAAAAAAAGCTTAGTTAAATTAATGAAAGCAGGAAAGTTCAGACAAGATTTATTATTTAAAATAAACACTTGTTCGTTAACTATACCTCCGCTTAGAAAAAGTAAAGAAGATATTTTAATCTTAGCAAAATACTTTTTACAGCAGTACTCTGATAAACAAGGTGAAACAGAATATACATTATCTAAAAAAAGTATTGATAAGTTAATATCTTATGATTGGCCCGGAAATGTAAAAGAACTAAAAAATATCATATTTCAAGCTGTAAGTATGGTAGATAATACAACAGAACTCAGACCTGAAATGTTAAATTTACCTTCAGATATTCTAGCGCCAAAAACCAATATAGAAACATTTAGCGATACATTGGAAGAAGCAACTAAAAAATTTCAAGCTGATTTAATTCGTCAACTTTACCCTGTTTACCCAAGCACAAGGAAGCTAGCAAAAAAGTTAGGGGTATCTCATACCGCAATCGCCAATAAACTCAAAGAATATGGTATAGATAAAAATTAATATTAAGTTAAAGTTTATTATTTATGACTCAAAGAACAATTTTAATTATTTTTTATAATGAAAAGTAAATAATTAAGCCTCTATAAATATAAAGAATCACAAACAAACTTTTGATATATTTAACTTCACAAAACTCAATACTGATAGATACAAAGATGCAAATACCTAATTCAGAACGTTTACGATTCAAACTTATGACAGAACAAGATGCGCAATTATTTTTTGAATTAGACCAAGATCCTGAAGTCATGCGCTATATTAATGGTGGCAAAGTTACCTCGATGGCAGATGTATCAAATATTTTTATTCCTAGAATGCAAAGCTACACCAACGCAAAGCTTGGATGGGGACAATGGAAAGTAACCACCATTGATACAAATGAATTTATCGGTTGGGTTTTAGTAAGACCAGTCAATTTTTTTAGTGATAACCCACAATTTGATAACTTAGAACTTGGCTGGCGCTTTAAAAAAATGATCTGGGGTAAAGGATATGCAACAGAAGCAGCAAAAAGTATCGCGTTAGCTGTTAGTCAAACAGATAACGTTAGTAAAATTTCAGCAATCGCCTTAGAAGACAATTTAGCTTCAACTAAAATAATGACTAAACTGGGCATGAAATACATCAAAACGTATATGCACACAGATCCGCTAGGAGATATTGAAGCGGTTTACTATGAAAAGGATATATCGCACTCAGTACTAGTCTAAATGAGTCATTTAATGACGAGTAACACAGGTAGTTCAATTGTTAAAGTTTCTGGCACACAAGTTTCACTTGAAGAAGGGCTTATCGCTTTCTTTGCAATGGTAATATTGATGTTAATAGTATTGCCATAGTTGTTTTTTCACTTTTACCAGAATCAGAGTTGTCGAATAAGATGCTAGCATTAGAATATACTTCAAACTTAAGCTATCATCAGAATGTTACCAAATAATTAGGTTATTTCTTACTTTCTCATTCACGACTTTCCAAAGCCGCTCTATCAAATTAATAAACATCTTTCCTGTTGTAAACCCCCTTTACGAAAAAGTGTTCCTTAATAGAAGATACAACAAAATTGTTCAGCTTACACTATAATTAGCAATTATTAATTTTTGAAAACTTTGTTGTAATGAAAAGATTGTTTTTTGCACTAGAAGTGCCCGATTTTGAAAAATGCGCAATTACTTTATGGCGAGAAAAAACTTTACCTACTTTAACCTCGTCAGTAATAACGGACAACCTACATCTTACTTTGTGCTTTTTAGGCAATACTGATATAGAGATAGAACAAAATTTAATTGCAAAATTAAATCATATTCATGCTCAAAAAATTGATTTATCTTTTACTAAAATAGGATATTTCAAAAAACCTAAAGTTTTATATATACAACCGAATAAGGTACCTGAACATTTGCTATATTTAGTACAGCAACTAAATGAAATTGCCTTGAGTGAAGGAGGAGTATTAAACTATTTAGACTATAAGCCACATATTACAGTAGCCCGAAAAACCTCTGATCATTCACATATTATTCTCTCGCCAGATATAAAAATTCAATTCACTGATATAGTACTATATCATTCTCAATGCACTAAAAATGGTTTGCGATATAGAAAGCTTAGAAACTGGCCTCTTAACTAAACAGTTTTTGTAAAGGGGGTGTACAAAAAATAGATGACAGATAATTCATCTGTATCGCGTAAATGACATAAATTCATTTCACATACACTATATTAAGTTAGTAAAAAAACGGTCTAATTTAATTAACTAATAGTGTTCAACTTAATAACTCAGATCAAAATTATACTAAGTAATAGTTATCTACGATTTATATACTAAAAATCTATGTTAAATAATTAGGAGGGTAAATGATTATTTTAGTATTTATTTATTTATTTATTTATTTTTACTTGCTATCACATCGTTAAATACCATGCTGTACATTAAAAATACGGATGTTTAGTTAGTTTGATAGTCATGTTATTTACTGTGGTATTAAAATAAATAGATTACTCTTAGATTAAATAGAAAATGTGAGATACCTATTTTGAGTTAGTAAAAAACAGATTTATACTAACTCCTAAATTATAGAGCGTGAGTTTATTTAAAACTAAAAACAATATAAAATGCAGTAAAAACAATCACTAAAAGCACAATAGCAATTAATAATGGCTGGAAGCGATTTGTTTCACTTAATTGTTTTTCCACTGCAGCAGTTTCAGTACATGCCGCTACTTTATTCACATAGCTATAGCCAGAATTCAAATATTCTTTGCATTTACTTTCTTCAGCGGGAATGGCTGTTAATTGATTATTTTTTTTAAGGATATAAAAATCCATAAGTTCACCACATTATTACTATTTTTATCAAAATGAATGTGTTTTCTCATTCATTTCATTTTTTATACATATTCCTGTAAAAAGTGTGGCATTTTAATGATATTTAGGGGGTAATATCAACTATTAATAGTAAAAAGTTAAAATAAATTTAAAAAAGATGCTCTAATGAAAAATATTTTTATCGTGTTAACCCCCTTTACAAATTAATAATGAGTGAGTGAATGCTAAATATTTATTTCCCTATGATAATCAATTAAGACGAAAGACTATGGACTTGAATAGATAGAGGCTTATACTCATGTTACTTCAAAATGCATATTTCAGAGCTATCTGAGCGCATTTTGAGGTCTCATGGTTTTAGATGGCACTGCAGATCGTAAATAGGTCCAACAACCCTTTGAGGTTAGAAACCCGTGACATAGTGTCTTATACCAATTCAGATAATTAAGTGACCACTCAGAGCTTATGAGGTTTTACAATGCTAGGCATGCCAGTGAATTCGTGGTTATTCCCTTTAGAACTGACATAACAACCGAAGTGTCAATTCTCAAAAGCTCCTTTTAGGTGAGTTTCAAAGTACTTTATGCTGCGTTATTGGTTTTGATATGGGGATAACCATTGCCTGTAACCAATACCTTGACTAAAGCACTTTTAACTCCCGCTGATTGACCATTTTATAAACGGAAATGGTATTATATGAAATCTGACAGTATTTCAATTTTGACCGCAATACATATACAAAACCAACCGTTATTTTAAATATATTACGTAAAGCAGAGCTTAATAATCGTGTGTCACAATTTTTGAGTGTAATGAAGTTGAAGTGCGTGAACTTTGGGTTAATAAAAACTAAAATGTATCTGACTTTTACAATGACAATGATTGCTTTACCGTAACAAATACAGATCGCAATTCTGATAATATATTTCTAAAAGGTTTAAAAATATGGGAACGTAAAACATTATAGTGAGCAGTAAAAGAAAAAACGACTACGTTCTTGAATTTTCTAACTTAGGTGGCTAGAATTCTACTAAACTTAAAAATTTCCTAAAATTTTTCATACATTTTTAAACTTTCTTTTTTCATTAATATATTTAAAATACTCAATATATTAAATACATTAGGACAAAATTTGAAATCTGTACTTTTTTTATTTTCCTTAATCCTAGCTCCGTATTCATCTGCCAATTTTCAAACTGAAGTAAATATTGGGGTTGCATTACAAAAGCTAAAAGAATCAAATGACATCAATATTTATGGTTTAACCTTAGAACACTTTGATAAAATACTATTAATTAAAGGGCCTTTAGCTGAAACTGCTTATTTAAATAAATCGTCATCTTGGTATTTAGCCGGTATCGATTTAGAAAAAACAGATACAACAATTGGTATTTTAGGCCGCACTCAATTTATCAATAAGAATACATATATAGAACTCGAACTCAATACCAATTTTAAAAAAAGTGATAGTTTGCAAGAGCTATCCCTTAATATGGGTTATTACCTTGATGATTACTTAAGAGTATCAGCCAGTACCAGTTTTTCAAAAGGCAATGGTTGGAATGAATTTATATTATTTTGTGCTAGAAAACTATTTCCTTTAACCAATAATCAAAATATCGCATTTGAATATGCGACAGCAATTGAAGATGAAGACTTTTTAGAATATCAATCAGCAACGCTTACGTATTACCCGGTTGATTTTGCCTTGTTATCTTTGGGTATCAGTCACAATACAAAAGAGAGAAAGGGGACTTATATAGATTTTTCTACACAATATTATTTCACAACACAATTTGAAATAAGTGCCAGTTTTGGATATACAAATTACGATGGAGTCGGTGATTTTTGGGCTTTATCTACCAGTTATCGATTTTAATTATCTCTCACCATCTTACAAAAACTAAGTGATTACTGAGTTATGTTAAATTGACTGTTAAATTTGTTTAGTATTTATAATTAAGTATAGATTTTAAAACCATGTTCTAGCCCTCACTCTCAGTAATTGCTAGAATCACACTATTAAATTGATTATTAAATAAGAGTGATGAGATGGGCAGAGCATTTGTTGTACGCCAAGTTTCAATGGAAAAAACTGCAGCGGCTAAAAGTAAAGTTAATTCTAAATATGGTAAAGCCATATACGCATGCGCAAAAAGTAGCGGTGCCGATCCTATCGCAAACTTGAGTTTGCAACAGCTAATCGAAAAAGCAAAAAAAGACCAAGTTCCAACTCATGTAATTCAAAAAGCAATTGAAAAAGCAACTGGTGGAGCAGGTGAAGATTATACACCTGCACGTTATGAAGGATTTGGTCCTGGTGGCATTATGGTTATTGTTGACTGTTTAACCGATAATCCAAAACGAACAATTCAAGATGTTAGAAATGCATTCACTAAATCAAAATCTAAAATCGGTGGCCCAGGTACAGTTGCCCATATGTTTGACCATCATGCTGTTTTTGGTTTTTCAGGCGATGATGATGAAGCAATTTTGGAAGCATTAATAATGTCTGATGTAGATGTGATTGATGTTGAAGTTGAAAATTCAAAGATATCAGTATTTGTGCCTCCTACGGAATATTTCAAAGCAAAAACGACATTAATCCAACAATTTGAAGGCATCACATTTGAAGTGGATGAAATTACATTTATTCCTCAAACAGATATTGAAATATCCGGGGATGACGTAACCTTGTTTGAAAAATTCATGACTTTATTAGACAACGCAGAAGATGTACAAAATGTATATCACAATGCCATAGTTATAACAGATCAAGCACACGATAAATGATGTTGACATGATTTTTTAATAAAAACTTTAATTAAAGCGTTTATGCAACCACTACAACCAGTATCTCTGACTGCCCTGTAAATAATCCCATGAGGAGTTCTAAATCCTCGTGTTTTTCTTGGGCTATGATTGAGCTTATCAACTCTCCTGTATTTCTTCTTCACTCAACGCCATGAAATAAGTTCCTTTTGGAAAGGAACGCATAAGCAATCCGTTGGTGTTTTCATTTATGTCTCGCTTCCATGATGAATATGAGTGAACAAAGTAGATATCAGCTTCTCGTTCCTCTGTAATGCGTTTATGCTGTGTAAAACTTATAATATTATTAAAACACAGTAAATGGCATCATACATCAGCTATAGCCTTCGTGTGCTTACTCGCTATACGATGTACTATCGTATGATGTTCTCTCAAATTTTAATTCTGTAAACACCTTTACTATTCTTTTATATTCAATAGTTCAAACCACGGTACTCATTTCTAAGTGAAATGAATTATAACATGGTTTTTTACGTAGCTTATTATAATAACTTAATTTCAATCACTTAGCTTAAAAAAACACTAATAAACATTTAGAACGTTGACCTAAAAGTACTAGGGAATTTATCATTTTAATAATGATTGAATAGTTCGCTTTGAATGAATATACTAAATAATCTGTGAATAGGTTTAAGGATGTATCCTTATGACGAATTTTTCAAATGAAGAACTTGATTTTTTTACGAGTATTTTTTCAAATGATAATGTCGAAAGGCAGCTGAGTCTTGAAAAAATAAACTTATCGGTTGAAAACGACAGTCCCTGAAAGTGTTTTTAATATTTTAGGAAACGCTAAGCTCACCTTACTTGCCAAAATAAGTCATTATCTATTATATTTTCCTTTTCAAATAGAGATGAGTGAAAAGGGAGAGTTCAAACCTATATTTGGTGTACCTGAAGTTATTGATAATCAACTTCATGAAAGAAGTTGGCGTGTATTATCACCTAAGAATGTAACTTTACATGAACATAATACACTGCAAAAAATAGATATTTTATCATTATCTAATTCAGGCTTAACGATTCAAATTAATCAAGACGAGTTAAACGGTCTGTTCCTTAAAAATACATTACTAGAAATTCATTTACCTCATCACGTCTCTATAAAGGTTACTTTAGAACCCGTTCGTATCGAAAACAATATTTTAGCAGAAAAATTTAAGCATATTGGTCAAGAAAATGAATCATTAAGAAAGTTTTTATTTCATTTACATCGTTCACAAAATAAAGAACTTTACAAAAACATGGCTGATTAGTCAGATAAAAAATAAAACATTTTTTCTTATGTTATTGATATTTCTAGATCTCATATTTAGAGTTTAACCAGCTATTATTACGTCTCAACTCTCTAATATTACCGGCCGATGAAGAACAGCCGTATTCGTATACTATCTATATTTGCCTCCTGCTTAATTTTTATATAGCTATATCTGCTATCGTTCTTCTTGTGTCAGCTGCTTATATCCATGCTACATGGAAATACGCGATTTCAACAAGTCGAAAAGCGATATAGTTCATCAAGCAATTTCCTTTCACGATAAAATGGCCGAATTATACCAATACGAGTAAGTGAGTGATCAAATTTTAATAAGGATAAATTTTCAATAACAAGGCGCTTGATTGAGTAATAGCAGGCTATTAGGATTGAAAGCAACGATGTTATTGGAGTATTTAGTTCAGTTAAATTGAGTAATTATTTATTCGTATTGGTATTATACCCAAGCCACTTGATAATGCTTGTTTCAGAATTTATCAGGTGAGTTAGCACAAAGCATATCATTTTAGGAATGCTTATTGCATTTCAAACTGATGTAACGTAGTGATTATTTACCTGATAAACTCCCGCTGAAATCATGCATTTCCAAGTAGCTTTGGTATATAACTGCAGGACATTTAATTTCATATATTGCACATATTATCGGAATTCAGGAGTTGGTATAACTTATAAGTTTACAATAAAGAGAATTTATTTTTTTATAAGACTGAAAAATGTAGTCGTTAAATTGTCAATTATCAACTGCATTTTCAGTCGATCTGTTGGAAACTCTCCAGTTTGTAAACCATTTTCAAGTTTTGCGGCCAATTTGGTGATTTCTTTAAACCCAAAAACAGCAGAACTACCATTTAAGCCATGGGCAAAAAACTGAAGCTGTTGCCAGTTTTTGTGTGAAAATGCATTTTTAATATTTTTGATATCCAAGGATAAATCATCTAAAAAATCATTTTTTAATTGGCATAAGTTATTTTCTGGAATGTCTATCTCATCAATACGTGAGTTTATACCTAAGCAATGATTAATGACATGCACAAGCTTTTCTCTTTGTATTGGTTTAGATAGATATTCACTAAACCCTATATCTAAATAATGTGTAATTTCATGTGTCATCGCATTTGCAGTCAATGCAACAAATGGAGTTTCACAACCTGTTAATTTAATCAAATTCATCGCTTCAACTCCTCCCATATTTGGCATATGAATATCAGTCATAATAAGATCGTATTCAGAGACTAAAGCTGCTTCAACTAATTGCTTTCCATCTTCAACTATTGTTACAGTTAAACCTAGTTTAGTTAATATAAGCGTAAATAGAGTTCTGAGCCCTTTATTATCTTCAGCTAGTAAAATGTTGCCTTTTAATTTTTTTTGCGGTTTAGCATCAT
The DNA here is from genome assembly GCF_002276045.1 of Pseudoalteromonas sp. NBT06-2. Taxonomy (GTDB): domain Bacteria; phylum Pseudomonadota; class Gammaproteobacteria; order Enterobacterales; family Alteromonadaceae; genus Pseudoalteromonas. Next base: position 40,358 of record NZ_NQMR01000041.1, read on the forward strand.
TACATGGTATTACAATAGCATTATCTATGTCTGTTTGGTTCTTAAACCAAATAGAATCATCAGCTTCTTTGAGCTTTATTTTTACAGTAAAACAACTACCTTCACCTTTTTTACTTAATACACTGATATTCCCGCCCAATTTTTCAGATAAATATTTAGAAATATTTAACCCTAATCCCGTACCTCCTACATTACTGTTAGCTGTATTATTCACTTGCGAAAATGCAATAAAAAGCTTACTTAAATCCTCTGAGTTAATACCAATACCTGAATCTTGAATTGAAAACTGCAAAAAGGGAGGGGTATTTTTTATCACTAAATCAACAAAACCTTGATCAGTAAATTTAATTGCATTATTGAGTAAATTAATTAAGATTTGTTTTAACCTAGTAGGATCTGTTATCAATTTTGAAGGTAAAGGGAATTGACATTTAATATTAAATTCAATGCCTTTATGCAAGGCTTTATCGCCTACGAGTAACTTAACTTCTTCAATCAGTTTAAAAAGTCGGGTGGGTATTAACGCAACATCTAATTTATCAGCTTCAACTTTTGATATATCCAAAATATCATTTAAAAGTGATAACAAATGCTGGCCACTATCATTTATAATTGAAATTGCATTATATTGCTCATCTTCATCAATTTCTCCGGCTAAAATTGATTCAGCATAACCTATTACCGCAGTTAACGGAGTACGAATTTCATGACTCATATTAGCTAAAAAACGACTTTTAATTTCACTTGCGTGTGCTAATTCTTGAGAAAGTTTTTGTAGCTCATTTCTTTGTCTAATTATTTTTAATTGAGTTGCAACTCGTGCTTTAACAACTTCAGAGTTAAAAGGTTTATAAATATAATCAACTGCACCTAGTGTTAGTCCTAGCTTTTCTTTGTCAGCAGAATTTAACCCTGTTATAAAAATAATAGGGATCTCTGAGGTTTCTTTAATAGCTTTAAGTTTTTTAATTGTCTCAAACCCATCCATTTTTGGCATAACAACATCAAGTAAAATAAGATCAGGTCTAAAAACAAGACTTTTATCTATAGCTTGTTGACCACTAATCGCTAAGCTAATATGCGCGTCTTTTTTTAAAAGTTCACTTAGAACTTTCAAATTTGCCTTTTCATCATCGACTAATAAAATTGTAGGTTGAGTCACGTCCAATTCCATGTCATTAATTTCCTTTTATACAATCTTGCCAAATAACTTGATTTTTACCACTGGATTTCGCTTTAAATAACATATCATCAGCAATTTTAAATAAAGTATCCTGACAACTTTCATCTATAGGCAAATAACTTACCCCACCTAAACTGACAGTTAAAAGCTCATGTTCTGCTGAAAGTTCATGAACTATCTTTAAATTTTCCACTGCTTTTAAGCAAGTTTGCATAATATTTATCGCTTCATTAGCGGGTGTATTTGGTAGTAAGGCAACAAATTCTTCACCACCATAACGTGCAATAAAGTTATTTGAACTAATTAAAATATTAGCGATAGCAGTTGCAACTTTTTCTAAAGCACGATCGCCTGCTGCATGCCCAAAAAAATCGTTATATTTTTTAAAATCATCAATATCAATTACAACCAAAGAGAAAATACTTTGTTGTTTTATGGCTTTATTCCATTGAGAAGCAAAAGTTTGATCGTATAAGCGTCGGTTGGCAATTGAAGTTAAAGGATCAATATTTGCCAATTTTTCTAATAACTCTCTTTGCTTAGCCATACGTAAATGCAACCTGACTCTCGCTTTTAATATTTCAACATGAAAAGGTTTTTGAATATAATCACAAGCACCTAACTCAAGTCCTATTTCTTCTTGTTGTACATCTAACTCACCTGTCACAAAAATAACTGGAATATTACATGTTAGCGCTTCATTTTTAAGCTTTTCTATAACTTCAAAACCATTTAGTTGTGGCATAATGACATCAAGCAAAATAAGATCAGGTTTTGATTTTATGGCCTTATAAAAACCAGTTTCGCCATCTTTCGCAAGTATCACTTCGACTTCATTTTTTAAAATACTGCTTAATATTTTAAGGTTAGTTTTTTCATCATCGATGATCAGAACAGTTTGTTGTTTATTCATTAAATACCACATCAAGTTCATTTAATAATTTAAGTGTTTCACTGGTGGCATCTTCAAATTCAATATTATCAACTAACTGAATTATATTAACAATAATGTTCTCATAGTCTGTATTTTCACTGAATGCTTTTAACTTAAATAGTCGCTCTTCTACTGTAAAATCTGAACAGCGTAATAAAACAATAATAGCTTCTAATTCAAACTTTAATTTTTCAATTGAAAAAGGCTCTTTTATTGTAATATTATCAAAAGCATCGGATATTTTTGTAATTAGGGGAGGGATTTGTGATTTAACATTATTTAAATAGTTTTGATCCCATCGACCTTCGCTTAGCGATGCTTCCAGCTTTTCACACGCTTGTGATAACTCATAAGCCCCCAAATATGCCGCATTAGATTTTAAAGAGTGTACAACTAAATAGATTTCATTTAATTTTTTACTATTAAATAAGTTATCTAATTGCACAGTACAATCTTGTTGATCTTTAATAAAATCTTTCATTAAACTTAAATAAAGTTCTATCCGCCCATTCATATTATTTATAGCTTGATGTAAATCTAGTGTCTTAATTAAATTCAATTTTTTTAATGTTTTAGTTTGAGTGCTTGAGATACTATTGAAACTCTCATTAACTAAAGAATCTAAACCTTGTATATTTTCTTCTACAATATTCAAATAATTAGCTAAGGTATTAAATAAAATATCAGGCTCTATTGGCTTACTAACATGTGATAACATACCTGCCTCTTTACTTCTAACAATATCAGCAGGCATCGTATGAGCCGTCATTGCAATTACTGGCAAATTTACTAATTTAGGGTGCTTTTTAATTTCCTTCATAGCAGTCAGCCCGTCCATTTCAGGCATTTGTATATCCATTAAAACTAAGTCATATTCACATAATGAGAGTTTTTCTAAGGCAATACGACCATTTTCAGCAATATCGACTCTTGCTTTTGTATCACTTAAAAAGCCCAATGCAACTTGACGGTTTATCGCATTATCTTCAACCAATAAAATATGAGATGAAGAGAAATTTGGAATATAGTCTGTTTTGATGTGAGTACCAGTATACTCTAGCTCATCTGAGATCAAAACATTAGTAATTGCATCAACTAATGCTGATTCATTTATTGGTTTTTCAATGAATTGATTGATTATTGTACCGTCTAACTGAGAGTTTACTTCTTCTTTATCGTAAGCCGATATCATTAGAATCTGTGGCGGTTTTCCTTCACAAATTTGATGAATTAAACGGGATGTTTCAATACCATCCATTTCAGGCATTTTCCAATCCATAAACACCAAATCATATGGGTTGTTTGTTTGTAATTTTTCTTTCACTAACGCAATGGCATCTAAACCATTGTCGACTTGATCCGACTTTATACCCAACTTAGCTAACAGTTCAATAATCACCGAACGGGCTAAACTCATATCATCAACAACTAATACTTTTAATTTTGCGACAGTGGCTTTATTAATCGTTTGAATGACCGGTTTTTGCTCGCTTTTTTGTACTTCGACCGTAAAATAAAATGTTGAACCATCGCCAAGCTTGCTTTGTAATCCAATTTCACCTCCCATTAATTCACAAAGTTGCTTACAAATTGCCAAGCCTAAACCTGTACCACCATATTTTCTGGTTATCGACTCATCAGCTTGAGAGAAGGTTTTAAACATACGGCTTTGTTGCTCTTGATTCATCCCAATCCCTGTATCAATAACAGAGCACAGTAACGTTATTTTTGAATCATATTCATATTTAAGCTCCATCTTAATGCAAATAGCGCCTTTTTGTGTAAACTTAACAGCATTGTTAACCAAATTTACAATAATTTGCTGAAGCCTTAAAGGATCTCCAATCAATACCGGTGGAATATTTGGGTCTATATCAGTGATTAACTCTAAGCCTTTTGTATGCGCATTTATCGCGCTTAAATTAACCGATCTTATTAATAACTTGTGTACTTCAAAAGGTTTGTTTTCTATGGTTAATTTACCAGCTTCAATTTTTGAAAAATCTAAAATATCATTGATTAAGCCCAATAATGATTCGCCAGAATCTAATATTTTATCGACATAATCTTTTTGTTTAGCATTTAAAGTCGTTTTTAGAGTCAACCGACTTAAACCTATTACCGCATTCATAGGAGTTCTAATTTCATGGCTCATTTTTGCTAAAAAATCTGATTTTGCATTCGTTGCTTTTTCTGCCTTTTCAGTTGCTTTTTTAAGTTCTTCTGTACGCTGTAATACTTTTTTTTCTAAATTTTGTGTTAAATCAATATTTTCCGAATTCGTTACTTTCACTTTTTCGGCTAAAGCAAAAGCAAGTAATAAACTATCTACGGTATTACCCATTAAGCCTAATAAATAAATATTTAGATTAATCCCTGGTAATAAACCTAGATTTATCATGTTCCCAACCATATTAGGAATAACCATAGCCAAAAATGCCAATACAAAATATTTAGCAGGGCCGTAACCATTTCGCCAACAAATAATGCCCGCGATTAGTCCAATAGTTAAAATTAATCCTGTCCCTACAGAAGCTAATAGGAGGCCTAAACTTGGGTTGAAAAATGAAAATGGTGTAGATATTAGTGAGAAAATAGCAATGGCGTACAGAGTAAGAGTGAGCTTAGGGTAGTTACCTTTTAAATTTAAAAAATCTATCGCAAAATATGCGGTGCACAACGCACCGAGTAAAAATGGCGGCATTAACCAATTTGGATAAATGTTTTGTGTTATAAGCTCTAATACACCAAAAACATGCACCCAACCCCACATATAACAGAATGTCGCAAGCGCATAAAATAAATACATGCGTTCACCACTACCAATAAAAATAAATAAGTTATATACACTCAGCGCTAGGGCAACACCTAAGCATAATAATAATAAAATATTCTCTAATTCAATTGAAGATTTTGCTTGTGCTTCGGGGGAAATAATAATTTTAATTGGCGCAAAGAAAAAATCACTTTCAAATAGAATGAGAATTGTATTGATACTGCTTGGCTCAAGTAAAACTTCATTTCCATAGTGGAAATTAAGGTTGTTATTATGATTATAGCCTGTTGTATCTTTTGTATGAGATTGACTTTGATAAGAGTGAATTTCAATATGTTCAACAACCGAACCATAAGGGTAAATAAACCAGTCTGTTTGTTTTGTATTGTTTTCAATTGTGAAAACAGCAATATATTTATCTCCAAAAAGATCTGTTGAATCATGCTCTTTTAGTGACGTTAGCCATAATGGGATATCAGTTTGAACTCTTGGTAAACTACCTTTATCAAATTCATAATAAGAAACCATTTGACTGATATCTTGATTTGTTATGTCACTGAGTGATAAAACGGGTAGCCGACTTTCGTTCGCCCATGAAAAATGAGAAAACAAAACGAGAGAACAAAAAACGATAGTTAAAAATTTAAATAATTTACCCAAAAATGAAAATTCCACAAAACATAATTGATTAATATACAATCTAAACACTTAAAAATTCAATAAAAAAAATTAAAAAGAATAATTTATATCTACACCAAACTGACGAGATTCACCTTTAAAGTCCTGTAACATACCTAACAAACCAACGAGATCAAATTTAAGATTACTATACTCTTCATTAGTGATGTTCTTACCCCAAACAGCCATGCTCCAATCATCGATTTCATAAGCAATGCGTGCATTAAATAAGATATAATCTTTCTGGGAGGCATAATCATTTTGATTTTGATCAAAATAAAAGTCTGATTGATGATCGAAGTTTAATTGAAATAAAACCTCTCCATCATTAATAGGTAAAACATACTCTAAAAAACCATTCATATTCCACTTAGAAGTGAAAGGCAATCGATTATCAGTAATCTTTTCACCTTTTGCATTAACAAATTTTTCAAGGTTCGCTTCAGGTAAATAACCAATCCCTAGTTGCACATTAAACTGCGAAGTTAATTGCCACTTTAATTCAGCTTCAGCACCATATAAATTTGACTCACCTACGTTATCTAATAATTGTATAGGTGGGGCGATAGGTGATATAGCTGCTTGGTTCATAAAAACCTGTTGGTCTTGATAATCATAATTAAATAACACTAAATATAAATAAGCATTATCATCATCCCAATAAATACGGTTGCCCAGTTCAATGGCATCTAATTTTTCTGAGCCATAGTCATTTCGCAATGCTTCTTCTTGAGTTGTTATAATTGCGCCATTATATCCTCCACTTTTGTAACCGCGCGAATAACTTAAAAATGCAGTGAAGTCTGAATTGAATTTATGATTTATTGAAATTTTACCAGAAACATTGTGGTCTTTTACTTTTCCGGGTTCATTCCAACCAAGGACTGTTAATCCGACTTGTTCATCAACAGCTAATGGCACATTAATTGTACCTATAGCACGGTAATCAATATTTTCTTCTGTGTATCTCAGCCCTGTAGAGAGAGTTGTTTGATCATTAAAATCATAATCTATATGTGTAAAAATAGCTGAAATTTCAGTATCTATTTTATTGTCGTAAAAAAAAGTTGCAGCGTTAGTAAATAGAGAATCTACAGCTCTAAAATCTCTAAATAAATCTAAGAAATTATCTTGTGTTAATGACTCATCTAAATAAAAACCGCCAACGATAAAATATGCTTGTTCTAATTCTAAGTGATAGCGTAATTCTTGCGAATAAACATCAGTATAAACATTTTGCCCGCCCTCAACCAAAGCAGCAGGGCTGCCATCACTATTAAAAAAATGAATCCTATCTAGGGTATTAAAGCTACTTATGCTAACTAGGTAGCTATTATCTGTTAGTTGATAATTAAGATTGAGATCTGTTCCCCAACTATTTGTTTTATGCGGGCTATTATTATTAATGTTATTATTGACAGATACACGATAAAAATCATTAGAACCATCATTAAAACCAAATGCATCGGTACATTGTGATGAACCGGCCTCACTAGGTGAGCATAAAGTAGGTGTAAGCCCCAGTTGTTTATAAACTCCTATATTACCTACAGGTTGTACCGTACCATCCCACTTTTCGACATGCACTTTGCCAAAGACTTCTAACTTATCAAAATTGGCTAAAATAGAAAGTCGACCATGAGTTTGTTCCCTGTGGCCCTTTTAGAATTTCAATTGAGTCAATATCATATAAATTAACTAACTGAGAATTAGCAGAGCCGCCTGCTATGTTATCGATATAAACCCCCACAGGAGAGGTTGTTGATGTATTATAATCCATGCTACCAACACCACGGATATTAATAGCTGGAGGCGTACCTTCTGCCGCATTTGGGGTTATTTTGAAATTAGCTGATTGACCAGATAAAGCAGTGGTATCTTTTATATTTTGATCTGAAAGTGATTTACCCTCGATTATTGAAAGTGAAATTGCAACATCATTAATATTTTGAGTTCGCTTTTGCGCCTTAACTTCAATTACCTCTATTTTTTTAACACCATCATCAGCAATAGCTTGGGGTAATAACAAAGAGGAACATAAAATAATAAGAGAAGTTTTTTTCACGGGAGCCTTTGTCAAAATATAAATGGCTAGTAGTTAACTGTATTATATCATCTTATATCACTTAAGTTGAAGTTGTGTAAGGCGCTAAAAACCTTACACAATAAATATAGACTTAAAAATCTTTTTCGCCAGAAATATGTTCAGGATGACCACAAATAGATCTTGATGTCTGCATTCCCGCCATCGTTGCTGCTTCAACACACCCAGCATTTAAGCCTGTTTGGATCCAATCTCCCGTAATATAAAAATTATTAAATCCAGTTTGTTCTGTCCGGAGTCTATACTGACTACTATCAACAACAGACATTACATAATGCTCCGAAGGGTCAATATTCGCCCGCCAAAACTGACTATTAAATCTGTCTTCACCCTGTTGATTATTAGGATCTATTAATATAGACCAATCAAATTCACCTGGCTGTGCAACTTCAGTCCACAAATTGTAGATCGAATTTTTTAAATTCCTAATTGCATTATTTTTTACTTCCAACTTACATTGAACTGGGAACAAATGATCACTTTTAGGTGGGAGGTTAGTTATAGGCATAACACTACAAAAGTAAGCTACATTTTTTGGCTCTATTGATGCCGGCCAAGTCTCTTTATCGAGTAGTTGATCCATAGAAGCCCAAGTATCAAAAGGTTCAACAAAACCACTTAATACAGGTTCTTCACCATCATCAGGCGTGTATTTCCACCCTAATTCATTAAGGGTTTTATCTCCCCATACCTGATAAGCCTGAGTTACTACGGTTTTCACTTTATCGCTCATGGTTTTTAAATCGGGGCTTTTATCTAATAAATCTTCACAAATATAAGGTAATGACCCCACCGAAATACCAAAAATAACCTTATCGAAATCAATACCTTTTTGTAGTGTTTTTTGCGGTAAAGCTTGCCCAAAGTGGGTTTGATAGACATCAGGCCAATTAGTCCAAAATGATTCTAAATTAATATTATGTTGTTGTAATAACTCAGCTTGCTCATCATTAATTTGACTGTAGTTTGGCCTATCAGGCCAACATGCGAGATCCAATTCATATCCTTTGACAGGTACGTTTACTAAAGGGTTATAATTTGTGATGCCATCTTTAAGCGCCACTTGTTGTGTGATTTGAATTGTGTCGACACACTCACCTTGGGCTGTTATGTTTTCTACCTTATTAAAATACTCAAATTTCACTCCTCGATCTTGCAATGCCTGATAAAATGGCGTGAAAATGGTATCGCCCATACCGGCCTGCATTTTCCACATAATGGCACCTTTATAATTTAGTGCGATACGCATCATACAACGAATAATAGTACCCGCTTCTATATTTGGTTTATCAAAATTGCCTTCTTCATATGCAAAAACTAAATCGTAAAAACCCCTTACTGGTGCTGAATCGACTGTATATTTTTCATTAGCGCCGTGTTTACGTAACCATTGTTTGTAATCCGAATTATTGATGACATTAAAACCATATTTAAATACATCGTCTTCAATCATGCCAATCAATATTGTTAATCCTAAATCAGCAGAAATAAATAAACGTCTAATCTTATCGTTTTCATCTAAAAGTGCGTAAAACTCAGAGATGATCCAACGTCTGAGCCTTTTTAATAGAAATTTAATTGCGTTATGATCGTCACTGTTTCTATCTTGTAACTTTGTTGGTAACTGCTTTAAAAAAGTCTCTAAATGCTCAAGTGAATCTTTAACATCATCAACAAGCTCTTTACTTTCAACTGAAATGAAATTAGCCATTTTTTCAAGCCAGGAATCATCATCATCGTCATCTTTTTCAGACAATTTGTGCTCAGCAGTTTCATTTCTTAACTCTGATATAAAGTGTTTTATCCACATATAAGCGGTGCGAAATAAATCCCAAATATCAAGCTCATCATCTACTTGACCAGGCACTAAATCATTCGTGGGAAATTCTATTGGCCAAGTTTGCCATTTATCTTCTATATATTCTTGCAGCACAATTGAGCTATGTTGTTTAAATGCATCTTGCCAAGTTTGAAGTGGTGCGCCATCTGGGCGATTTAATGATTCATAAGCCTTTTGAATAGTACTAAATGCATTATCATAAAAACCAAACCATATGTGTAAGCCATGCTCTTCAATCCTTTGCGCATAATCAACATTACGACCACTTGCGCCTTTGCCACCAATGCGCCACCCCATTTGATACACTGTAATATCATACTTATCTTGCCAATTATCTTGTTCCGTTAAATAAAAAGCAGCTGTCATGGCTGATACGCCACCGCCTAAAATCGCGATTTTTTCTTGTGTCATTTTATAATCCTTTACTTTTTTAAAGGCTCATCGCCGCTTCTTGGTTAAAGTCGAATAAAATATTGAAAGGTAATAAAGGCCTTTGACTGCCCACTTCAATACCAAACATGTCAGACAATGGAAACATATCAACTTGATTTAACGTAAATTCAAATTCATGAAAGTAGAGTTTACCGGTATGAAATTTTTGAATCGCAGAAGGGGAGTGCAACACATCTTGATAAACCGCGTTTGTGGCAGAGCCGTCTGGGAGTTGTTTAAATAACAGTTGATCTATTTGAGGATTAATAAAGCCGCTTAATAATTGTTTATAAACTGAAAAATCTAAATCAAAGAAATCAATTTCATTCTCTAATAATGACATGCCTTCTTCTATTAAATCAACAAAATTTTCGATTGGGCTTTCAGTATCTTGTGCGAGCATTTTTACATTAAATAGCTCGCAAGGTGACATTTTTGTATCCGGTGAAAATGTTTTAAATGCATCTACTGTCATAGAGAAAAAATCAGGACTACCACCTATCTCTGGCATTTTATAATCACACAAATATTTATTAAATCCCCAAGTTTCACGACCATTTATAAGTGCATAAACATTGTTTACACAAATAAAAGCCGGATACCAATAAATATGACTGACTTTATCACGCTGCATTTTGGCAACAGGCAACCAAATAATGACATCAGTTTCTTGAAAGTACCCTTGGCTTGCCCAAGGTTCAGTAGTTGGTTTGATATTTTCAATATCAGTGAAAGTAAGCATGCAATACTTACTAATCGCTTTAAAGGTATAGCCTGACACTAAACCTACAGTTTCATCTAAGTAAGTTTGAATTTTATTTAAATCACCCTTAATGAAAAAACCATACATATTGGCATTTATCATTCTACAAGGAGGTTGAGCTATTACGGAGCCCGGAAACTGGGCATAAGGTGTTTGTTCTGATGACATGATATTTATCCTTTACATTAAAAATCATATGGTTAACTCTTAAATTCATTTATATATACATGTTTTTTATGATCACAATTTATACTCGCAGAATGTTCTTATTTCGTAAAGCTAAAACTAAAAAGAGGTCGAGGTGAATTAATTAATAATTTAACTAATTATAAATTATTCACTTTATCGCACTCTATATTTCACTTAATATTTAGGATCTATTTTAATAGATAACTTGGAATGAGTATGTTTGATGTAAATTAATATTTTGAAGGTAAAATAAAGTTAATCGCTTTAAAAGGGGAGGGCTATCTCCAACACTTGGGGCTATGGCTTCTGGAAATTATATTTTTGGTATCTCACTAAAAGAAGTGATGGCTGTAGTAAGTTAATTGTTACCTTACCTAATGAAGCAGAGCCAAACACTTTTCCTGCTGGTGAATCCTTTATAGTCCCAGCCAATAAATAGTTCAAAGTAGAAGTGAAAAAATGATAATAATATTATACACATAAGAATAAAATAAACATTAAATAAGGGCTGAGTTACTCATTTAAAGTCCACTCTTTGTCTTTAACATAACCGACATTTCTAATCTTATTTCCTGTAAATAAGCGTCGTCATAATCTAACGTTAAAAATTCATCTAGGCAAGCTTGATATTGAGTAATTTTTTCTGGTGAAGACTTAAACTGTTCCAAAAACACATCCTGTTGAGTATATTTCATTTGATCTCTTCCCTAAAAATCATATTAATTAACTAAATTGTAGAATAGTCCGAAAAATATAAAAGTACCTACTTAAAAAAATTTTAACTGTAACAATTCCAATTATAGTAAAAAGTTTAAATAATTTAGATAGATAGAACATAGAAATTATATTTTTTACGTGAATAAAAGGAAAATAGCTAAAAATTTTTGAGAGATCTCTTACAAAGAAGATGGAGGATCATAATATTTTATACCCAAGCCACTTCAAGATGTGAGGTTCAGGACTACTGAGCAATTCATGATCTAGGCGCATCTTTGCATTAATGGTTACTCCCTTAAAAAAAGATGGAACAACGAGCATGATTTGCTCAGAAGTCCCTGTAAGGTTGGTTTATAAATGCTTTATGCAGCGTTATTGATTTTGAAAAGGGAATAACCATGTTCTTCAATCAATGCCTTGCCTAAAGCATTTCTAATTCCAACTGAATCCTGCATCTTGAAGTGGTTTGGGTATATATACATAGAATTAAAGAGAAAAAGTGCAATATTACCTTCAAAAAGCGTTAATTCACTCCGACCCTATTTTTAATAGGTTATTCAGCTTTTGGATCACCTTTTATGAAATATAGATCGCTAAAACCCATTTTTACGAATTCAGCATCACGGTAATTTCTAACTGCAGATGAGCCTTTTGATGTCATCTCTATTGCTTGCACCATTTTCAAATAGTTTGTTAAGTCGATACCTTCTTCAGACGCGACGGCTTCATGCATATTATGAAACTTGTCATAAGCGAAGCTAATTTCTTTTGCGACATTTTTATATTTGTAAGTGATCTTACTGGCCATTAGGTTGTTCCTGTAAAGTTTTAGGCTTGAAATAACTGCCATAATGACTTATTTTAAGCTTTTACGTACTCATATTCAGCTTTTATTTACTATTATATATATAAATTGCGTTGAGCGACAAAGGTTATTATTCTCAAATGGCTATACCAGTAAAAGAGCAGAGTCAGAATTATTAAGAGTAAATATAAATAAATATGAAGATTCGGCTTTATTTTATTGGCAAAGAAGACCTTTTTTGGCTTAATTTCATACAAAAGTTCAGGCACAGTTACTAACCGATAAAGCCAAATTAAATAATTTGTAATAAATATAGATGGCAATTTTCATTAGAAACTAACGCAACATAAGATTGTACAGCCAGTGTTAGATTCACTTGAAGCGTTATGTGTCATAATAAATAACGCTTCAATTTTAAGTACTATTAGCTATAATTTTTATTTAATGCGAGCTAGTCAACTGCTTTAACTCAGCCTGTCTTTTTTTATGATAAAAATGCGTTACGCCATACGCTAACAATAATGCACTGTTGGCAATTAAAAAAGATAACCATACACTTTTATCTCTTTGCGCCGCCATTTCGAATACAAACCAATTAACCAGAGGTGTCGAAAATATAAAAGTAAATTTCACCAGTTTTATAAATTTAATTGATGACTGGCAGCCTTCCAACGCGATTTGTATAATATTATTCGGATTTTCGTTAAATACCTTCCAGGATGCAAAACGAATTTTAGCCGCTAAGTAGACGTACCCTATGGACATTAATCCGCTGATACCTAGGAAAATCAGGAGTGTTTTTCCCCAACCAGTAAAAAAATAACCATAGAGAATAGCGACAAATATCGCAAGTGTGCTTACTGTATCAAAGAGTAATAATGCCTTAGCTTGCAAAATGCGACGTTTTGTTTGTTTTAATAAAGCTTTAATATCAGTTTTTTCATAGGGCTGACTTTGCCAATCTTGAGTTAAAGATAACCATTGTTCATCTATCACAGGTTCATTTATCACAGGTTCATTAGGTTGCGACTGCGTTTTATTGATATTTAAAAAATCTGTATCAATTTTTTCACGCTCTGGCTGTAGTAGTTCTAACTTAAGTTCAGAACTATTATCAGAGGCTTTGCTGTCATCATTTAAAGGGGGTAGTTCGTTCATTTGACCTCCAGTAATTGGGTCAGTGTGGTTTTTGCTCGTTGTAAACGTACCCCAACTAAGTTTGTTGAAATACACAAAATATCGGCTATTTCCTGATAGCTCATAGACTCCAATGCCAAGGTAAGTACCTGACGTTGTTCTAAATTTAGTTGGCGAATGGCATGTGATAAACGTTGTTGTCTCTGCTGTTGTTCAAGTGCTTGATAAGGCGTGGCATCTAACGTTTTTCGTTCTGATTGTGATTGGCAATCAGACTCAGTTTTAATGGACTTCATAGCCTTGGCAACATGCGTTGCCAATACATTATGAGCAATACGAGCTACAAAGGTTTTCACAGTTGAATTTTTACGAAAACTTGGTAACGCACGCCAAATATTTAAGGCTATATCCTGAAATAATTCATCTTGCAAGGCTGATTTCGCTTCAAAGCCCGTAATTAAATGACGAAGCAATTTTTCATGTTCGGTCATCCATTTTGTAAAGGTACTTTGACGATCCAAATTCAAATCCTGATTTTTAATTTTAACTTCCATTTCAGCTGAATTGATCATAACAGCTTAACCTAAAGCCATAACGGCTTTTTCAGATTTCAATCTGTATGCTGTCGCGTGTATTAATGAAAATGTCATCATCAATGTGACTGCACCCGTAAAAAGCACAACACTCCAGTTTACGGGTATGCCTTTAAACAAGTCTTCCATTAGTAATGATTGACCAGATATTGGCATCCAATCTAACCATTTCGGCTTATCATTGATAAATGTCAGTGCCATAGGAATAAAAGCTGGCATCATAATAATCATAGTGACGGTGGACTGAGCTTCTTTAAAACTTTTAGCTTGAAATGCAAAGAACAATTGTAATGAAGATGCAAAAAAACAAATTGGTAATAACAAAGCTAATAATACCATTACGGTATAAAAATCTAAGCTAAAAGTGGCACCAATCTGGGCTAAGTCAACAAAACTCACAGCTAAAGCTGTTAAACCTAAAGTCAGTATTACGCCGGTTGCTGCAACGACACTGGCACAAGTCATTTTTGTAAATACTATTTTTATAGTCGCTATTGGCTGACAAAGTAACATTTCTAATACGTTACGCTCTCTTTCACCTGCACTTGAGTCTATGGCAACAGGTAAACCTGAAACGAAAGCAGCTACCAGTAAATAGATACCTAGCAACATAGAGATAAAAGCGGCATTACTACTTAATAAGGCAGTATCTTGTTCAATGAGTTTTACTGGATGTAATAATTGAATATCGACTCCTCTTACCAATAACCGATTATGACCAATACGACGAGAATATTCATCCACTGATTTTTTGATTCTTTGTATTGAAGAGTCCATCGCCTTATCGCTATAATCAGTGTTGAGAACTACCTCAATGGTTTTACCTAAGAACATATTTTTAGCAAAAAACTTAGGTATGGTTATTTTAATATTGCGATCCTGCCATAAATATTTTTCATTATCAGGCACTTTAGAAATTGGCAATATTTTATCTTTTTTAAATTTATCCATTAACTTAGGGGAAAATTCACTGCCTAGTATTTGTGCATAAATAGTTGGTTTTTCTATTGCTTCTTTAATGGCCACTTTAGATATGGAAAAAATCATAACTGGTGCCATAAAAGCGATTAATAAGGCAGCCATTAAAGCGCGTTTATCTCGAAAGGCTTCTTTAAATTCTTTTATAAGTAAAGCTTTGAACTGGATCATGCTGCAACTCCTTCATCTGAACCTATCAGTTTCACAAATGCATCTTCTAAATGGGACTCACCTGCAAGCTCACATAATTCTTGTGGTGTACCTTGTGCCGCCAATTTTCCATTGGATACAATTATGACGCGATCACATAATGCGGCTACTTCTTGCATCACGTGAGATGAAAATAAGATACAGTGCCCATTGTGTTTAAACTGTAATAAATACTCTCTCAGAATTCGGGTACTCATTACATCTAATCCTCTTGTTGGCTCATCTAAAATCAAATTTCTAGGCTGATGTACTAAAGCCTGAGCTAAAGTGACCTTCATTCTTTGCCCTTGTGAAAAGCCTTGGGTTTTTCTATGCGCTAATGCTGTCATTCCTAAATCATTAATAACTTGCTCTATGGCCACTTTTTTATCTATACCTTGTAAACCATGAATACTGGCAAAATAATCGATTTGTTCATATGCGGTCAATCGTTCGTATAAACCAAATTTATCTGGAAATATACCTAACTGTTTTCTAGCTTGTATTGCCTGGGTAGCAACATCGATATTGTCAATAATCATCTGACCTTCATCTGCTTTTAATAAACCGTATAGTGTTCTTAAACATGTGGTTTTACCAGCGCCATTTGGCCCTAATATACCTGTAATTTCACCATCATTAGCTTGAAAAGATAATCCATTTAAGGCTTTAATTTTATTTTTTCCGTTAACAAATTTTTTATGTAAATTCTGCACTTTAATCATAATTATGCTCCGCCATTTAAACTGGTCATAAATGACTCTTTAGGTACATTTTCAAGGCAAGATTCATCTAACTTTTTAGGCGCTAAGCTGGTTAAAAATTCATTAATTATGAGTGCAGCACATGTACTGGTCGCTACACCATGGGAAACATTATCAACAATAATATGATGACTATTAGGCAATGTTTTTCGTGTATATTCACCATTACTGGGTGGTGTAACGGGATCTAAACCACCTGATAAAATTAAGGTAGGTATATTTGCTGTCACACTCTGATAAAAATCATCCTTTACCTGATATTTTGGCCATAAAGAACAGGCTTGTTTAAAAATAGAATTGCTAAACTTACCCGCAAAATTATTATGAGCATCAAGTTTTAACATATCACTGGTTATTTTTGAAAAATCTTCATTGCATAGAATATTAAACGTTAGTCCTAAGTTCATATTCACCCCAGTTTCCGATTCAGAAATAAGCCCAGCTACCGGTAAATAATTACCTAAGTAGGCTTGGTGAATAATAAGAGGTACTAAACTTCTTCCGCTGACCGAATATAGTTTAAACTGTAAATGACTAATTAACTTTCCTTTACTTATCAAAATATTGGTGTTGTTACCAGAACGAGGGTGGGGAATATTAAGCGCAACGGGTGTTTTTTCTAAACGTGTTATTAACATGTCAAATTCTTGCGCTAAATTTGGATAAGCTGTATTGCACGCACTTTCTTGCTGACAATGTTTTAACAGTAATGTAAATGAGCGCGCTGCACTTTGACCAAACAGCCCAATGGGTACTTCGATTGGGCCAACGCTATCTAATACGACACTTCGAATGCTGTCAGGAAACAATCGCATATAAACTAATCCAGCACGGGTACCGTAAGAACCACCATATAGATTTACTTTTTTATGGCCTAAAACCTGACGCACGGCATCAAAATCTCGAATGGCATTTTCTGAATTATACTGACTCAAATCCCCTGACAATCTAGAAATACAAGTTTTGATCTGTTCATCTGAAAATTCTTCCGGAATTGTCAGATAAGGATCTTGTTCCGAAAATCCAAGGCATTTAAGAGCATGAGACTCTCCAGTACCTCTTTGATCTATTAATAATATATCTCTGGTTTTATGTATTTCTTTAAAAGCTATTTTTAAACCTGCTGCCAATTCAACCGCTGCCTGCCCAGGACCTCCAGCTAAAAACATCAAAGGTTCTTTATTCTGGCTACTATCTATGGCAGGTAATATGGCAAAATTGATTGATATTTTAGTGCCATTTAACTTTTGATAATTTTCGGGGACTTGCAAAGATCCACACTTAACTTGTTCTTTAATACCTTTTAAGTGGCAATGCTTAATGTTTAAAATCTTTTGCTCAGCAACCGCAATGCTAATAAATAACGAACAGATTAAAACCATGCTTATTAATAACTTTGTGAGTAAAAAATTATTTTTCCAATTTATTTTCATAATATCCCTCCATAAAACGAATCATTTCAAAAAAATTGATAATGATAAAACTTACTAGGCTTAGTCTTAATGTTGCGGAATTTATTACATGTAATTTGAAAAAAATTTACAAAAATGTAGATGTATGAAAAGATAACAATGAAACTTCGAAGGTTTAACCTGAATACACATTCATTAGCTATATTTTTCAAGGATGCTTGGCGTGAAATTATTAAATAAGAAAAATATTACCGCGGTTGTTTGTGCCACTTTATTCATTTACGGTGGAGTAATCACTAAATCGTATTTTGATGAATATACCTCAAATTTTATTGACCATACTATTTATTCTTCGGTACTTGAAGAAAACCGTAAAATATTTATTCGCTTGCCTGAAGGTTATGATGATAATAAAAGTTATCCGCTTATTATTAAGTCGGATGGTAACTTTAATTTAGCGCGTTGGCATGAATCCATTTCAAATCTTTCTGAGCAAGGTAGTATCAAAGACTCTATTGTCGTGGCTATACCTAATTTATTTTGGCTTGATTCTCGAAATAGAGATTTAGTTCCTCCATATGCAAGAAAGGATGTTCAGATCGAAGCTCGGCCTTATGACCAAAATTCTCCGGAAATATTCGGCAAAGCGGATTTATTTCTCACATTTATCGAAAATGAAGTGCTGCCTTTTATTGAAAATAAATATGCTGTAAATGGTAATAGAGTGCTTAGTGGGTTCTCTGCTGGAGGAAGTTTTGTATTGTATACTATAACGACTAAGCCTGATTTATTCACTGGCTATTTTGCCTTTAGTCCTGCGGCTTGGTATGACAACTCTGTCGTTGTTAAAGAGTTTGCTAATGGATTGAAAAACGTTAACGATAAGTCTTTATTTCTATACTTGAGCTTAGGTGGTGCCGAAAATAAAATTATAACAGGTTCGTTCAAAGGACTCTTGTCTGCAATTAATTCATACGCACCAGAAAGCTTTAAGTCAGATTATAGTTACAGTGAGGGCGCTGGGCATGGAGAAAACCCATATATTTCAGTACCTAAAGCACTCATTGCATATTATAAGTTTAGAGCAGGGGAAATATAAAAGTTATGCTACATGACAAATATAAAAATATGACCTGCTGGCTTTCATAAATCTCCTAACGATTATACCCATTCTCTATTTCAAAAATTGTGTTTTATCTTGCCTTGAATGAAGTACATTATTAATATCCAGTTTTGCATTTTCTTTTGAACTTTTAACTTCAATGCCCTCATGTTTCAATAACCACAACTTTCGTTCTATACCACCGGCATAACCAGTCAATGTGCCACTTGCGCCTATTACACGATGGCAAGGTACTATAATACTAATAGGATTACGTCCATTAGCACCGCCAACAGCTCTCACTGATTTTGGGTTATTAATTTTATATGCTATCTCACCATAGGACATGGTTTTTCCAAATGGGATCTGCGTTAAACATTGCCAAATTGATTGTTGAAACTCGGTACCATGTTGATCAAGAGGCAGATTAAAAATTTTTAACTCGCCATTAAAGTATTCAGATAACTGCTTTTTACAAGTATCTGTAATATCATTTGCATTCACTGCGAGTTTTTGATCTTCTCCACAAAAAATAACTTGGGTAATTCCGAGTTCAGAAGCTTTAAATTCAATGAGTCCTAAAGGGCTATCCATATAATCAGTAAACATTAAAGTTGGCTCCATAATTGAAATGTTAAATAACTTGCCCAAGGCGAAGTTTGTTGTGGTTCAAATTGATATCTAGCATTACCAATGGCTTTTTTTATCCCTAGGTCACCACCTAAAAATATATCTGGATCACTTAAACCGCGCATACAAGCATAATCAGTTGTCCAAGGGCCAATACCTTTAAGCTTCAACCAATGTTCAGGCTCCTCTGGTGCCTCATTCATTAAAAAATGCTTCGCTAAGTTTTTTAATGTTTGTTTACGTGAGCCTGGTATTTTTAAAAAATCTAAACCACTATTTACAATCGCTTCAGGTGTCGGAAATAAAAATTTATTACCAACTGTAACACCTAAATTGGCAACTAAAGTCGTGACTAAGTTTTTTGCTGCAACAACTGATATTTGCTGCCCTAAAACAGCTCTAACTCCTGCCTCATACATATTCCAAATACCTGGTAAACGTATTCCTGTTTTGATAGTAAATTGGCCATTAAAGCTTTTTTCTAAGTTTTGCTCAACAGTATGTATATCAACATCTAAGTCTAGGATCCGTCTAATGTTATTTACTATCGCTTTAAGTTGTCTTACATCATTTAAATTAATAGTGACATCAAATCTGTTTTTATCTTTAATATGCTTTGCAGTAAAACTTCCTTGAGTGTTGTTAAATTCGAAGGTTCGTCCATATGAATTTTCATCACCCCATTCAAGGTTTTCTATACTGCGCGTTTTAAAAAACTTTAACATAAAATCAGCATCATAAGGTGGTCGGTAATACAATTTAAGCGAAAGTTCATTCGATTGTTCAATACGGGATTTTCGCATTTGCGTTGGTGTTAAATTAAGCTGCGATACAAAACAATCATTAAAGCGTCTAATACTTGAAAAACCACTGGCTAAAGCGACTTCTGTGATTGGCAACTTTGTTTGATGTAGTAACTGTTTTGCAAATAAACACTGTTGATATAAAGCATATGCTTTAGGGGAGGTACCTAGATGTTTTTTAAATATATCTCTGAGATATCTATCACTGATACCTAATCGTTCAGCTAAAGCTTGCAAAGAGCTTCCTTGAAGTGCACCTTCATCAATCAGTTTGATTGCACGATTTAATGTTGTGCTTACGCCTTGCCAAGCAGGTGATCCTGGAGCACTATCTGGGCGGCAACGTAAACAAGGGCGAAAGCCTGCTTTCGCAGCCTCTATTGCAGTCGCATAATAAACAACATTTTCTTCTTTAGGCGGATAAACGGGGCAAATTGTACGGCAATATATACCTGTGGTTTTAACCGCAGTAAAGAATTTACCATCAAAACGCGGGTCTCGAGACATTCTCGCTTTTTGGCAAATATCATTATTTAAAAGAGGATTTAGCATTAAAACTTCTATCAAGTTATTCTTGAGGCAACTATAACTCAGTTAAATTTTAATTCTAGCCAGAAACGGAAGTGAATATAAATTTGGCATATAAAGAAAATAGAAACAGTGCAGTAACTTGTTTGAAAAACACACTTAATCTAAGCATGTTTTTATTAATTCGCTTGACCTTTATTATCTAATTTTTGTTTTAACTTAGCTTCTAACATGCTTTTAGTCATCGCTAATTCAACTTCTAACACTCTTATCTCTTTTTTGGATTCAGTATCTTCTTTACTTTTTAGTAATTCAATTTGTAAAGTAAGTTCTAAAATTTTAATGCTTAATTCTCTAATTTCTTCATCTATAGAACTTTCATTTTTATCTTCTGAAATTTTAGCTTGTTGTTCAGCTGTTAATTTAGTTTTATCTTCTTTAGTGAGTTTATTTTCAGCAGCGAGTTTTTCTTGTGATTCTTTTGATATGACAACATCGTCAGATTGTAAATTCGAAGAAGTTAATGCTTTTGTCGGAGCGGGAACAGAAGTATCTTTTGTGATTTTTATTGAGGGTGCAGGTTGCTCTTTAGAGAGGTTATTTAAAGTGGGTTGCGACGTTATTATTTTAGAGATGCTTACCATGTTAATTTCCTTATTTTAAAAATGACAGTTTCTATTCGCTAATCATACCAATGAAAATACAGCTTATATAGGCTTATATTTATGTGCCATAAAGCCTCTTTACAAAAAACAATAATAATGATTCGGAACGTCAATTAATATCAATAAACATCGCTTATAATTTGACTGCAAACGTAGTCAAATAAAACCGAAATACCTATTGACTGACATCTGGACTATATATGTTAGGCAACATTTAGCACCATAATTGTTTCTTCGAACTCATATTGTTTAATAACACTAAAATTAAAGCGCTTAAAGAAGCCTTCCATTACATCATGCCCTTTCACATAACAGATTGAAATAGCTTTGCAATATTCTATTTGCGTGATCAGCAATTCTCGCTCAATAT
>NZ_NQMR01000410.1 GCF_002276045.1 Pseudoalteromonas sp. NBT06-2
ATGATAATATCATCGGCATAACGCGCAAACTTAAGTTACTCATTGGATAGCTTCTGGTCCAACTCATCTAATAGAAATTAGACAATAATGGTGATAAAGGACTACCTTGCGGCACACCTTTATCAGACGAAAACCAAAGACCTGTGTCCATTTCTGCGATCCCAGCACGTAAGTATTTACCGAACAATTGCATCAGGGATTTATCTTTAATTTTACGGTCAATACGGTTCATTAGCATGTCATGATTGACTGCCTGACTTGCTCTTTTACC
>NZ_NQMR01000411.1 GCF_002276045.1 Pseudoalteromonas sp. NBT06-2
GACTGCCTGACTTGCTCTTTTACCTGGCCGATATCCATAGCTATGGGGGGAAAATTCCGGTTCAAAATATGGGCTAATGACCTGAGAAATCGCTTGTTGGATCATTCTGTCAATGACAGCGGGGATCCCAAGCAATCGCTCACCGCCATCCGGTTTAGGAATACGGACTCGTTTAACCGGAAGAGGTTGGTAGCTACCCTCTAAAATCTTAGATTTAATGCCTTGCCAGTGTTGCACTGCAAATTGGTTAAAGTCCTCGATTTTCATATTATCAATACCCGGCGC
>NZ_NQMR01000412.1 GCF_002276045.1 Pseudoalteromonas sp. NBT06-2
GACTTTGATTATAACTAGCCGCACTGCCTAATTACGCGTTTACAGTTAAACGTATGATGTCTTAACGGACCTCATTGTCACAAGCCATATATGCACTAGGAATAGTAAGTGTGTGAAAGGTACCACCGCCAGCAATTTTAGGCGTCATATTAGCTGGTAATGTTTTGTTATCTTTAGATAGGTTTTTAAGTTTCTTTTTATTTAATTTAAGTTTCATAGTTATACTCTTTATTAAAATCAAACTAAACAGTGACATAGATATAAAACATCAACAAGAATTCCTGAACCTTTTTTGTCAATGAATGTAAATGGTTACTGAATCAAAATAACTAAGTTTGTACGGAAAAAAGGGAATTAAAATGGAAAGTGATTTATTTGCGATAGAATATTTTTTAGCAGCAATTGTTGTTTTGTTAGTTTTGATTTGGATTCGCCTTGAGGGAATTTTTAAAAAAATTGCTGAAATTAGGGAAGAAACAGGAATGTTTAAAAAGCAATTTATTTCAAAAGATGAATAATTAAGTAACCGCACAAAATACCCCCAAAGTGATGC
>NZ_NQMR01000413.1 GCF_002276045.1 Pseudoalteromonas sp. NBT06-2
CCCATGTTTTGAACTGCTTTAGTGTGTGCTTCTTCTAATTCAGCTTTAGTGCAAGGCACCATGACACCTGTATCAACATCAGCTGTTGACCATTCAATGATAAAATCTGATATTTCGTTTCTTGCTGCGTTGATAGCATTATTTAATCTGGTTATACTTTTTTCATCGGCATCAAATGTTTTACCACTGTTAATTATCACTTTGGCCCGTTGCATTTTATCTTGTCTATCTGCTTTAAATAAATTGACTAGGTAAGGGGCTAAAACTTTACTCCCTGTATATTCAGGCATGGCTTCTGGTTCGTCTGGTATTGTTTTTGGTGATGCGTAGATATCTATATCGTGTTCATCTTTACCAATTATTGGTAAGTTCGCATTATAATCATTGATTGCAGTAAGTTTGCTGAGATAGTTATGATACTCATCAAAGTATTGCCACTTTTGGCCGTTTGCGACACGTCCGGCTGCGGCTTCAATATGCGCTGTATTGCCACGTTCAATAAACAATTGTAGGCGCTCAAGTGAACACGTTTCAGTTTTAG
>NZ_NQMR01000414.1 GCF_002276045.1 Pseudoalteromonas sp. NBT06-2
CATAGCTTGGTCTTTGATTGACATGGGTTTATCCCTAATACTTTATTGGTTTGGGTTATTCAGTGCCGCTAGTTAATAGCGTATCGATGATTTCTTTTTGCAAAATGGCATTCTTTTCATTTTCGACTTGCAACTCAGCATGCTTTTGTAACATTTGTGCTCGCTGATCGACGGCTTTAAACATCAGTGGCTGTAGTAATGTATTTACAATTTCAATGCTGTTTGTTGCCCAAAGCAATGCTGGCAAGTAATACATGGGTATGTTTAACGACTGACTCGGGGCAAACCACTTATTAAGTTTTGTTTGATCTATTTCTTCAGGTGCCTGTAATGCTAGGTTCATGCGCTCTGCAATTTGCAAACGGGTGTAAGGTGCAGTGCGCAAACAATCATTAACAGTACGTACAAAGTCAAAATATAAATCACAATTAGGTGCTTTATCTGAATGTAATAAGCTTGTTGATATTTGATCGTTAATTGTCATAGTAAATTTTCCCTTAAAATTAACCTTTTAACTTTATTTGATTTAGGCCATGCT
>NZ_NQMR01000415.1 GCF_002276045.1 Pseudoalteromonas sp. NBT06-2
ATGAAATATATTTCCCAAAAACAACTTCAAGAGAAGATGAAATCAATAGACTTTAAATCTCTTATCGCCAAAGAAACTAATGGTAGAATGCGTATTCGCTTGTTAGCTCTCTCACACATCAAAGATGGTGCAGACCGAACACAAGCCGCTATATATTTAAAGCTCAGTCGTAAAGCTGTAAATGATTGGGCTAAAAAATTCTATGCAAACGGACTTGATGGACTAAAAGAACAACCCCGAACAGGGCGGCCTTGCTATTTGACCACAGAGCAACTTACAAAATTCAAAGAATATGTAACACAAAATAGCATCAAGCCAAATGGTGGTCGCCTTACAGGTAAATCACTTGTCTATTATATTCAAGAAGAATTTGATGTAACATATTGTTTAGATAATATTTATAGATTATTAAATTCATTGAATTTTTCTTGGATAACCAGTCGTTCGAAACACCCTAAACAATCACAAGAAATTCAAGACGATTTTAAAAAAATTCAAAACTGAAATGATCCCTGAGGATCATGATAGATC
>NZ_NQMR01000416.1 GCF_002276045.1 Pseudoalteromonas sp. NBT06-2
CCCTTGCAAAGCGCCATGCCTGTACGTACGACAACCATTTTTGTGAGTACGGTGCAAACAGCTTTTACAGTGGACGGATTTTGAGCTGTGGTAATCGGTACCATCTACCACACACATCACCGCGCCTGAAAAAATAGCGTAGTCTTCCAGGTGCTTATGGCGTCTTAAACGTTCGTAATAATCTTTAAATACAGGTTCAAATGTTTCTGGCGGTAAGGTATCTATCATGTCCCGCATCTGCGATTCTTTCGGGGTATTTTTAACACGAAAAACCGTATGAAGGTTATTGCGTTGATGTTTCTTCTCTAAGCGTTGCTGGAACTGGAGTAAAGAAGGCTCCTGAAAATACATGCAGGCAAATGCACTCATTACGGTATCGTGTAACGAATATTCACATTTATCTGCTTGTCGGGGATCTTGCTGCGCTTCTAAATGAGTTGACAAGACTTTTCTGAGGGCGTCAAAGCGCAGGTGTTTTTTAGTTTTCTTTAAAGATGCCACAGTAACATACCACATAAATTATCTGGTG
>NZ_NQMR01000417.1 GCF_002276045.1 Pseudoalteromonas sp. NBT06-2
CAACGTGCTGATAGGGCGCTTGTGGCTTCTGCTCGAAACCAGATTTTACACGCCATTCACGGTGTTAATTTTGATAGTGGAACAGCCCCTAAATACATATATAAAGACAAAAAAGAAATCAATCTTGAAACAGTCAACCGGGTTAAAGAAACCGCCCGCATTTTACCTGTGAGTGTTGAATGGGCCTATCAAGAATTAGGGGTACCTGCACCCAAAGATGGCGAACAGATATTAGCAGTTGCCGCAGAAGAAAAAGGCATTGCAACCCCTGCCAAAACTGATTTTTCAAAAGCAGATGAGCAAGCTGACGATCAAACAAATACGTTTGATGAATTCGACCAAGCAACACAAATTGAAATAGATAAAATTTGGCAATTCGCCCAAAGCGCCCATTCATTAACAGATTTAAAAACCAAAATAACCGAGGCTTTCCCAGATATAACACAAGGTGCGTTAGCTGATGTGACTCAATCAGCTTTTGAACTTGAGTTTTTACACGGGATGGATGAGGCCAATCA
>NZ_NQMR01000418.1 GCF_002276045.1 Pseudoalteromonas sp. NBT06-2
TAGAATCAATTTTTTTTATTTGAAGTGGTACTTGTTCTAATTTTGAAATTGTCATATTTGAAGCTTGTACAGCCACAGTAGTAACTAATGCACCTGTCACTGCTAAGGCAATAGTTGACTTTTTAATTAAATTTGTAGACATATTTTCCCCCGGTATAAATATTATGAATGTGTATTTATCTGGATAAAACGGTGTTACTTGCCCACTATAAAATGACTTAAACAACAAAGGCAACAAGTAAATATCAAAAATCACAATAGGATTTACGGTTATTAATTATACAAATATAAAAGTCTTACCAAACAAAGATATAAAATATATGATGCGTTTTATTTATTTTCAACTTGGGTAATGTGAATTTAAATTATTTTTAAACTTAGATCGATTAACAGAAACATCGAGTAGGATGAGGCTCATGCAATTTACTATTTCTTAGTCATAAAAAGCAAGAACACTCGTTTTTACTTCGTCTATCTGATATAAACCGATATCTTTAAACCAACTG
>NZ_NQMR01000419.1 GCF_002276045.1 Pseudoalteromonas sp. NBT06-2
CCTTTAACTGTAAATGCAATCGGTAGGTTATATTCCGGTGTTGCTCCTTGTAGCTTGTTTAAAAACCACAAACGCTGCTGCGAAAATGAAGGTGTTGCCGTGTTGGTAGTCCGCTCTACACGTTTAATATCCTTTCGGGTGCTTTTATTTGGTGATTTTTCAAGGACTAGAGCCATTGCTTGCAGTGTCGGATATTCAAATACTGACTGAACTGATAACTCTATTTTAAAGTGTTTACGCACATCAGATACAAGACGTACTGACAGTAACGAGTGCCCCCCCAAATCAAAGAAGCTAGAATCAATACTGACTGAATCAACGCCGATATTTAATAGCTTTGACCACACCTCTGCTAATGATTTTTCCATTTCTGTTTCAGGCGCAATAATATCGTATTGTAATAGAGCTGTATCAGGCTCCGGTAAACGTTTTTTATCTATCTTTCCGTTAGTTGTAAGCGGCCACATATCAATCAGTTCAAACGTACTCGGCACCATATAATCAGG
>NZ_NQMR01000042.1 GCF_002276045.1 Pseudoalteromonas sp. NBT06-2
CAACTGAACTACCACTCCGCAAAGGAATAAAACAAATGCCTATCGGCGATATAACAATAAATGTTGGCGGAGTGGACGGGACTCGAACCCGCGACCCCCGGCGTGACAGGCCGGTATTCTAACCAACTGAACTACCACTCCAGCTTATTATTTATCTGTTACAGTACAAATATTGGCGGAGTGGACGGGACTCGAACCCGCGACCCCCGGCGTGACAGGCCGGTATTCTAACCAACTGAACTACCACTCCGCTAATTTGCTTGCCGACTTGGTCTCCCTTGTCGGCGGCGTGAATAATACGAATGAGGCCCTATAGAGTCAACTATTATTTTCAATTTTCTGCAATTTTTAGTCATCTGAGATAGAAAGGTTTAAAATTTCATCGTTATCGTTTGATTTACGACCACTTTTAGATTTTTCATTTGAATCATCAAAACTAGGCTCCTCCTCCACTACACTTTTTTTACTTTTAAATTTGAAATTAAATTTAAACAAAGGCTTATTTTGTACTACTAATCTAAAAAATAACCCACCAATAATTAAAATCACTAAATTGCCGATCAAAATGATAGTTATTAATTTACCTGTTTTTATCTCTGGTTCTTTTTGTTGCTCTAATAATGCATTATTTGTCTTATCTAACGCTATATCATTCTCAGAATTTGGAGTTGTTTGATTTTTTTGTTCGACATCTTCAATTGGTGGATCAATTCTAAAAGTATAATTATCTATATCTATCATGAATTCTCTGCCATTCACACTTGTGCCAAATGCCGAGAACTCTACAGAGTAATTACCCCAATCATAGTTGATTAATGAGATTGTTCTGTTTGCAGTTTCATTTGCGGGAATTGAAAATGCTTGCTCTTCATTATTTGGGTAATAAATTTTACCTTGAAACAAAATTGTTTTTGGATCTACTTTAGTTTCATCAATTTTTATTTTCAATACGTGTTCAGGTTCTGCTGCTTCAGCTAATGTTAATGTATAGTCAAAAGGCGCCTCTTCTAACATAACAGGTTCATGTACTAAACGTCTTTCAACTAAAGGGGTGATTAAATAAAATTCAGGTCGCCACTGACCACTTGCAAAATTCAGTTTAAATTCGCCAGTAAATACAGCATCTCCTGGGTATTCATCAAATCCTTTACCATCATCTTTAAACTCAGCAACACGAACCGTTTCTGCACCAAAGTTATTAAGTTCACTATTGTTAGTACTGACAAAATCGACATCAAGTGTCACAACGTCTCTGAAATGGCCTGAAGTAATTGGTTGTCCACCATTAGTTAACTTACCTATTAGCTTAATTGTTTCTCCTTTAAACATAAGTTCAGGTAAAGGGTCTACTTGAAGTTCTATTTCACTTAATACCAGTATTTTGCTTTCTGGTAGGATATCACCCACTGCTTGCCATGGCCCTGGCATAGGTTTTTTTATTTTAATAATGTCGTAGGTTAAATCATCATACCATTCAATTTCACCTGTGACCCCTTGAGTGGCATACATTTTACTGCCATCAGGGCGAATTAAGATAACAGGTGAAGACCCCCTTTTCCTAAAAAAGAGTAAAGTAATCTCATCAACTTTATGATCTATTCGAAAGCGATTGTTTAGTAATTTAACTTCATTTTCATCCGCATCTCTTTGTATTACCTTTAATGCCTTATCTGTTTCAACAGCAAGTACAAATGGGCTAATTAAACTTACTAATAAACAAATTGTCGCTTTCATACTCACTTCCTTATAGGCGTCATAGACATTTACTTGCCTTTTCACATTATCAGATTTCTTTAATACTCAAACCTTAATTGACACCATATATTTAACTTTCTATTTATGTACTTAGTTTAGACTTAGATTATTATTGACGCCAAAGACAACTATCCCCTACAACATCTAGCCTAGATTCATGTTCTGTTAATTCAGCTGCTGTAGCCATCAGTACTTTTAATGGTACTCTATCGGCAACCAGACGAATGATCTCGCCCTCTTTATCCATTTTAGCGCCTTCCATACCATAATTTATATTTACCTGACCACCGGTCATCGTTAAATAAACATCGGCTAAGATTTCAGAATCCAGTAATGCCCCGTGCATAGTGCGCTTTGAGTTATTGATATCATATCGACGACATAAGGCATCTAAGTTATTCTTTTGTCCTGGGTGTAAATCTCGGGCCATTTTAAGTGTATCGAGTATTTTGCAATATTCAGCCGTTTTTGGGTAACGGGTATTTAACATTGCAAATTCATGATCCATAAAACCCACATCGAACGCGGCGTTGTGGATCACAAGCTCTGAACCTTTTATATAATCAAAGAACTCTTGCGCAATTTGATGATAACGAGGTTTATTTCGTAAAAACTCACTTGTAATACCATGAACGTCAATCGCTTCATCTTCAATTGGGCGATCAGGGTTTACATAAACGTGAAAGTTATTACCCGTTAAACGTCTATTGATAAGTTCTACACAACCAATTTCGATAATCCTATGTCCTTGTTTTGGATCTATGCCTGTTGTTTCTGTATCGAGAACTATTTGTCTGTGATCCATATCGCCTATTACTTAACTCTATTATTTTACAACTTATAAGTATTCTATACCCAAACACGCTTAATATGCGAATTTCAGTGTCGTTAAACTAGAATATCTTCAAATAAAAGTTAATTATTAAAACTTCAAAAATAATAGGTCTCAATTGCAAAAAATATAGAGATATATCTAATACCAATACGAGTAAGTTAGTGATCAAATTTTAATAAGGATAAATTTTCAAGAACAAGGCGCTTGATTGAGTAATAGCAGGCGATTGGAATTGAAAGCAACGATGTTATTGGAATATTTAGTTTATATAAAAATCTCGGCCGCAAGCCCCCGAGATTTACGCTTCGCTAGTTAAATAAGTTGGAACGCAGATATTAAACGCCAATGAAATGCCTACTATAAAAGGCTAGTTTAAAAACGGTTTATATCGCGTTATTGAATTTAACAAGGGAGTGACCATTCCCAGTTATCAATACCTTGCCTAAATCATTTTTCAATTCCAACTGAAACTCGTATTTTGAAGGAGCTTGGGTATAAACTCCCACTTTAACAATATTTAAAGTGTTTTTAAAAAACATTCTAACCATATTAAAGCCGGTTTATCTGGTTCAAAATCTTCACACGCATCAACTTCTAACTTATCAATGCATGGTTTAGCTTGTAGCTCTTGTAATAAAACATCTATTTTTTTTCCTGCACCACAAAATGTATCGTCATAACTACTGTCGCCAAGTGTTATAATACCGTACGGAATATCTGTTAACAGAGGAAATTGATTCGTTAATTCCAAATATAAAGCCTCCAGTTCAGCAGGGATATCGCCTGCTCCTGTAGTCGATGTCACAAATAGTAAGTGAGTTGCATTTTTTACGTCATTGACTGTTCCAGGTAAAAAAACCTGAGCTTGATGATTGTTTGACTTTATTTCTTCTGCCAAGGTAAAAGCGAGTTCTTCTGCTCCCCCATAAACTGAACCAACAAAAATACTAACTTGTGTCATATCATTATCCTTTTTGGTGATAAGCTTCTTCTGAATCTGACCAACCTAATTGTTTAAAAATTGATAATACTTCTTCTCCTAAGCGAGCTTCAATATTTATTTGCACATTTGTATAGGGGTGTTTAAAGCTGAAGTTTGTAGCAAATAACATTAAGCGTCTTAACTTGAAGTGGTCTCTAAAAAAGTGATTATGACGATTATCTCCATGATTTACATCACCAATTATAGGATGAGTTAAATGATTTAAGTGTCTTCTGATCTGGTGCTTACGCCCTGTTCGAGGGAAACATTCAACTAATGAATAACGAATACTTGGATATTTCCCAAAAGGAATAGCTAAACTCGCTTGTTTTAGGCATTTAAAGTCAGTGACTGCACTTTGAGCAGGTTTATCTTGATTGGCATATTTATCAGCTATTTTATCTAGCTGTTCTTTTAAAGGTTTATCTAATAATCTTTGCTCAGG
Source organism: Pseudoalteromonas sp. NBT06-2 (assembly GCF_002276045.1). GTDB lineage: Bacteria > Pseudomonadota > Gammaproteobacteria > Enterobacterales > Alteromonadaceae > Pseudoalteromonas. The sequence goes on from NZ_NQMR01000042.1 coordinate 4,018, forward strand.
GGCAAAACCTCTAACCAGTGCTAAGTACCTTTTTTGTATTTGATGAGCAATAAATACTTCATTCATCTTTCGAGCTGATGCTGAACATAAAGCAAATAAAAGTACTCCTGATGTCGGTCTATCTAACCTATGCACAGGGTAAACATGTTGGCCAATCTGATCTCTGAGCATTTGCATAGCAAATTGTGTTTCATGTTTATCTAAAAATGATCTGTGCACTAATAATCCAGTAGGTTTATCAATTGCCACATAATATTCATCTTGATACAAAATAGTTAGCTCTGGTGCGGTTAACGCCTCTTGTATTTCATCTGTGTTTATTACTTCACTCATTTTAACTACTTTCAGTTATGCTCTTAGTATGATCTGGCATGATTATAACAAGTTATTGGCACGATTAAGCAAACTCTTTATAATCGCATCAATTTATATTTTTAAGGTTAACTAATGGATAGTAATATATCAACATTGGCAAATTTATTAGATGCAGCTGGTACGCAATGGCGAGTCTATGATATTGGTCGCCGTATCACTAAAATTAATAAAGAAACTTTTTCAAAAATTGAAGATGCCCAAATCCCTTACCCTAGTCCATTACAAAAACACGCATTGATAGCCATTTTATTTTGGGATAAAAAACAAACTGAAGAGCCATACATTTGGTTTTTAAAACTTCCATTAGATGAAGAAAGTAAACTTATACAAGCAAGTAGAGATCATTTTGCAAGCATGGTTTTAGAAGCCTTAGGTACTCAAATAACCAGCCAACAAGACGTCCAACAGCTTAATAACAACCCTTATGTATTCACACCAAATGCCAATAAGCGCGCAGCATTTAATGCATTAATGAAAGTAGAAACAAATAAACCTGCTTCTATTTATTATGAATCAACTCAACTTTATTTTAGTGGTAAATTAGGATTTAAAGACTGGAAATCTCTTTCATTACAAGGTATTGCAGACTTTTCTTTTCGACTTGATAAAACCGAGAACGTAACAAATTTAATCAATTCTTTTGCATACTTACCAGTAGAAGTATGCACACCCCTTGCGTCTATGTTAGAAAATATTGAAATTCCAACCTCACTTACTGAAAAACTAATTGAGCTGACCCATAACGCAATTAAAAATAAAGATGTACCTGCATTAGTAAACTACTTGAGGTGTTTATCTCATACTAAAGCACAGACCTTATTAAACGATGTAATTGATACAATTTTAAGTTCAGAATTAGCATGTAACCTAGATATTATTTTGACAATTACAGGCCGTGCTTGGGCAAGCTTGAGTGAACTGAAGCGTTTGCACCAATTTATGGATACCGTTGCGTATATAGAAGACTATCCGGAGTTATTTTCAGGTATTTTTGCTGATTTAGTTGCTATTCCAACTATTCGCCCTCAGTTATTAGCATTATTGAGAGTTGATAATCGTAGTGATGCATTAGCACGTGCAATTGGTAAGCTTTTTTCATAAATCAGACAAGTAAACATATATAGGATTTATTTTATGGCGTCACTTTGGTTAATTATTGCAGTTTCGGCAGTTATTTATTTTTTTTGGTTAAACCGAAAAATAGCTGAGGCAGCACAAACTCATGCAAAAAATCAGGCTGAAAAACTTCAGGTTCAATTATTAGACGTTGCCTGTAAAAAGCAAAGATTAGGTTTATTACGCTCCGGAAAACCGGGCTTAAAAAGCATTTTTATTTTTGATTTTTCAAGTGATGGCCAAAGTCGTTATCAAGCTGAATTGACTATGGAAGATATTAAACTTGTGAATGTATTCGTACCGCCTCATAAAATATAAAATCAATTTTTTCTACAAAAAGAACTAAGGCGAAGCTTAATGCTACGCCCCAATTTTATTTTTCCATTCACCTTGAGCGATTACCTTACCTTTAAATATCCATATAAAGATTTTATCCATAAAACCTAACTAAGTCATCCTGACTCTATTCCTTGCCTCATCCTGAGGTGTCCAAACCTTCCCTGCCTATCCTTGATCTATTGAGTCTTCCTAACTCATCCTAATTGCATCATGCAAATGTCCATAACATCCTGTTTAGTGCTAACTCATTTAACACTGAGTGCGTCCTTAAATCCCTTTCCTGTTATCCTTTTGACATCTTCCTGACATCTGTCTTAGTTCCATTCCATGACTGTGGTTAATCCAATTAACCGAGTATTAAATCATTTAATAATGTACCTTCCTGAGTATCTTTATCCCTTTCCTTTATATCCCTTTGACATCTTCCTGATATCTGTCTTAATTCCATTCTATGACAAGTGAGTCATTTCCTATGACCTTAGTGCTTCCTACAAGACTTATATTAAGTGAAATATGAAATAAAATTAGATAAAAATAACGATTTTATTTTTACATTTTTATTGTAATAAACACTATTACAATAAATATCAATAAGTTATAGTGTAAATTTAACTTTAAATAACAGGAACAAACGTTCTGACTTACATTAATGTAGGATATATCTCACACTAAAACTTCCCTTATGCTGACCATTAACGATTTTATTGGATTCCTTCATTTTCTTAAAGTTACGACATTGGGTTCAGCGAGACTAGTTTTCGATAAGTTCCGGTCATAAAACATCAGTAAAAGAAGAAAAAATCAGCTAAAAATCATCCTCCCTCTAAAACAGGAACTAATTCACATAAAAAAACCGATGATTTATGATCATCGGGTTCTGATATTATTTTATAAAAAAGCAAACTAATTTTGTTTAACTGATCAGTATTATTATCAAATACTCGCTTTTAATTTAAATAACAGATCACCACTAATATTACAAAATTCAAGTTTTTTTATCGATTTAAAACCGTCAGTTATAAATAAAGGTTTTAAATCATCACGGGTAATATATACTGCTAAGCCTAAAGTATCATCATCAGTATTAATAAGATCATCTAGTGCCCTTAATAAAAAACTACCAACCCCTTGTTTTTGCATACCCGGCGCTACGGCTATAAAAGCTAAAAAGTGATAATAATCATATTCATCTAGCGCTTGTCTAATAGTATTTTCTTTTTCTATTAGTTGTTGTGTTGTCAGGTAGCCAGCACTTAACATGAGTTTCAACCTCCAATGCCACATTCTTTGTGCTTTTATTTTACTATCTGATTTAAAAACGCAAGCGACAGCTTTTAAAGCCCCTTCTTTAAACAAACCCACTAAAGGTTCATGCCTTTGCCAAAAACAATTTAGTTCTTCACGGATCAATGCTCTTAACTTTTTTTCATATGCAAATGAAGAGCTTTTAGATGAATTCAATATTTCCATTAATAGCGGGTCATCGTGATATGCTTGATATAGTAAACTCGCAGCGAGGTTTAAATCCTCTGCTGTTAAATATATCGCTTTTAATGCTTCATTTGGTTTATTCGATGCTATTGTTGTGTCCATATTTATTCCATTGTTATTATTATGTTCTATATTTATATAGAAGCTAATTTCACAATTGGGAAATAAAATGGATACAAATTTGCACAATTTAATAAATTTATTTGCACAACTTGGTTTAGATAACTCTAAAGCTGGCATTGATTCATTTATTGCAGAACATCAGCTAGCGAGTGCGATTCATATTAATGAGGCGCCATTTTGGACTAAAGGTCAAGCGAGCTTTTTAACTGAGTCTTTAGCGGAAGATGGTGATTGGAGTGAAGTAATAGATCAATTTGATGCTTTGCTGAGAAATTAACAAGCCAGTGATATCAAGATTAATTCAGTAATAATAAATCTTGATATCTGATAATTATATTGCTTATAAATGATTTGAAATACTTACACCATCACCTATAACAACTAATTTACTATCTTTAAACTTTAAAAAATGACATTCATCTTTTGTTGTTTTGCTATCAGAATCAGTTCTATGCGTGCGATAAAATAATACTTGTGTATGTTCTGAGTTTTTATTATACACTTCATAAAAGTCAGGGGTGCCTAGCTTAGCTTTAATTAACTCAATAGATTGACCTAATTCTAAATTACTTATCATGGCTCTATTGCTATCTTGCCTTACTTCCCAGCTATCTTGTGAATAGTGATCCGCAGCACCATCTACTGCAATTACACAGCCAGTTAACGCTAAAGGAGATACTAGAAGTAATGCAGTTAATATTTTTTTCATTTTATTTTATCCAATAAATAGTTTAATTCTGGAAATAATTAATCAATTTTCAAGCCAATATTTAACAGATTGTTTTTAAAGGATATATTTTATTAACTTTAAAAACGGCTAGTTATATCATTATGTTCACGCTAAAATTTAGCTAATTTAACCAATTTAGCTTTAAAGAGTGCCTTTATGGAACAATTTGTTATTGAAGCAATAAAAAAAATACTCGTGCAAGACAAAGTGCCTTCTGTCGCTTTAATAAAGGGCCACTTAAGCCAATCGGTACCTATGCCTATTATTATTTCAGTTTTAGGTAGATATAAAAGTGACCCTGATAATTTCAAAATTGATGAAAAACAATCAAATATACAAAAAGTAAAAGAAAATTCATCTCAATCTCAGCTAGATAGAATTGAAAACAAGTTAGATCAGCTTTTAACTTTATTACAAGACTCAAAAAAAATAGGTAATACATAAATGTTTGTTGTTGATTTAACTTTTGATTGTTACCAAGATACGACTTTAGAGGCTGCTGAAAAGGCCATTATACGTTTAGTAAATGCCTTACGTTTTAATGGTCAAATTATTGGTGAAGAGTTTCCTACAGTGTTAAAAGATGGTTACTTTCTTACACGTGTTATGTGTCCAGAGCAAGATTCATTGCATCCACTTTATCATAGCCCTTTTGTAAAAAGCAGTTTAGAAAAACTCAATGAGGTAGGTTTATTACAGCCAAAAACAAAAGTAATAGGTCAAGATATCCATGCTAATGGTGCTGATACGTGCTCTGAATCAAGTTGCTATATTATATACACAACTTATGTTCATACATGCAGTCCTATATATTGTGGTGATGACTTTATGCCTGTGCCTTTATATAAAATTCCAGCTATCGCAAATGGTGATTATAAAGCGCTTATAAAATGGCAAGAAGACTGGCAAGCATGTGATCAAATTCAAATCAATGGCGCTACACGCTGTGAATTTTCTGCTATAAAAGAATTAGCTGAGATTGACAGTGATTTATACCGTCGAGGACAAACATTAAGAAAACGTATCAGTGAATTAACTAAAAAACCTGTTTTTTATTATTTATATCGCGTGGGCGGCTTAAATAAAGTTTCTGAACAAAAAAGACAATGCCCGAGTTGTAATGGTGATTGGCGCCTAATAAAACCTTTATTCGGCTTGTTTGACTTTAAATGTGATGGTTGCGGTTTAGTTTCAAATATTTCATGGGATCATCAATAAATCACTTTTCATATCATTTTTGCCTACATATTATACTTGTAGGCATATATTTATGTATTTTACGAGTTAATTCTCCATATATCTATTTCTTTTTTTGTTTTATCTATAAATGTTTGCAGTAAAGCCGCATAAGTTAATGCTTCGTCTAAATTTCCTTTATTAAGCGAATGCTCTACATTTTTAGCCATTTCAGCTAATGATAATGCACCAAATTGTGTTGCATTAGATTTTAAACTATGAGCATGCCTTATTGCGCTTTCATTATCATTATTAATTGTTTGCTTTAACTCTTGATTTAGACGATCGAATTCGTTGTAGCAAAAATCCAAAGTATCATTAAAATGTTCACCTAATAAAGATTTCATGCCTAAAAGGGCATCCTCATCAATAACCATATCTTCCATAAAAACCTCATATCTGTTTAGTATATTAAAATTACCAAAACAAATTTATTCTAAATAACAGTGTAAACTCTGATCTGTTAAAAACCAAAATAAAATCCATTGTTAGTTTTATTTTAGCAGTTTAAAATATCTCTATTATTAAATAACCTATAAGTTAAAATTTATATGTCTAGACCCATTTGTAAAAGATGTCATTATCCAATAAAAACATGTGTTTGCAATGCCGTGTCAAAAGTTAATTGCCAAACTAAAATTTATGTCATGCAGCATCCTAGTGAACTAAAAGCGGCCAAAAATACAGTTAGACTGGCACAATTATGTTTACCTAGTATAGAAGTTTTTATTGGTGAAGAGCCTGATGACTTTAAATCTATAAAAAACCTCCCACCTGAAAATACTTTTTTATTATATCCTGATGATAATGCTGTGAACATTGAAACTCTCGCTCAGAAAGATAAACAACAGATCAATTTAATTATCTTAGATGGTACGTGGAAAAAAGCATATAAATTGAAAATGAAAAATCCATGGCTGACACATTTTAAAACTCTAAGCTTTGCTAACCTACCTGAAAATCAATATATAATAAGAAAATCAAAAAGATCTGATAGCCTTTCATCATTAGAAGCGATGGCTTATAGCTTAGAAGTACTAGAAAATATTGATACTCAAGCTTTATATAATGTACTGAACAAAATGATGACCAATTTTATTAAAAATTGAATTCACCCTGTTTGTTTATAACGCTGTAACCACTGAAAGTAATCCGCAAAAGGCATAGGTTTGCCAAAATAATATCCCTGAGCGATTTCACAGCCATATTGTTTTAGTATGTTTGCTATGTTTTCATTTTCAACACATCCCTCTAGTGTTGCATTTACTAAAAATGCATATTGCTCAATTAAATCACTCGGAATTTCATCGTATAAAATAACAGCTAAAGATTCATCGTTAAATCGGGATATATGGTTTGGTCTACTATTATCTTTATTATCTATACTTGCTAAATCTAAACCTGACAATTGTACATTTAACTGTTTTGCCACTGCAGTTAAATAATCATTTTCATGTCGAATTCCAAAGCTTGAACGGGCATCAGTAAGTAGTTGGTTTTATAATTCTTAAAGTGTGCTTTTTTTATCTTCTTGTAATTGTGCTAATTGTTTTTGTAAAACTAAACGGTTAGGTAATCCAATGACAGGATCGTGAGTGGAACAGTAAATTTGTTTTAATTCTTTTTCTATAACGCTCAGAAAAAGCGAAAGAAATTAATTAAATTTGAATTGATTCTACTGGAGGTAATGATGAAATATCGGTATCAGCATAACTAGGCAGGCTAAAAAATAATAAAAAACTGATAAGATAAAAACAGCCGTCTTTGTAAGATCATACTCGTACCCATAAAAACATCCTTGATACAAGTATGGAGCTTTATAAAAATGTGCCATGTAAAACATGAGAAAAAGTGAAATTTTTTATAACGCTTATATATTAAAATTTTATAGCGCTATGATTCATCATCACTGATCCTGCTAGCTACAGCTCCTCTCTGATCTTTATATTTAGCATCTTTACGTGCATTGTAAGGTTTTTCTGCTGGGCTAGACATAGTTTCAAAACTCAATGCACCAATTTTCATTTTAGGCCTTAGCGCTAAAGGTAATTTTCCTGAGTTATAAAACTCTAAAACAATATTGCCTGACCAACCAGGATCTATTCTATGAGCGGTAACATGTACCATAAGGCCTAAACGCGCTAAAGAAGAGCGACCATCTAGCCAACCAACGATATCCGATGGCAAGGTAACCGATTCAAAGGTCATTGCTAGAGCAAGTTCACCTGGATGCAAATAAAAAGCTTCATCATCATTAATGATAATTTCATCACTCATAATTGCTTCCATTGATTTATTGACTTCATATTTAGGTCCACTTAAATCAATGTAAGGCATCGCATGTTCTTTAAAAACTCTAAATTTATTACCAAGCCTTAAATCAACTGTAATGCCTGAAATCATATCTTCAGTCGGTTTGGGTGTAATTTTAATATGTTTTGTTTGTAAACTTTCTTTGATATGAAGATCTGATAATCTCATTACTAATTTTAGCCTTTTATTTTGAAAACAACCCGTTAGATCATTTAATTAATTATTAAAATTTAATCATCTGTAATAATGATTTCAACGTTGCTCTTATTTACGTGATGATAATATAACTGGCTTGCCACTAATCTTGCTGCTTGTCGATAATGTTCACTAATATCTAATGTTGATTCAGCAGCAATCATTTTACCTTGTTCGCCATACTCTCGAATAGCCAATTGTAAGGGGATCTCTGCTAATAAAGGTACGCCATACCTATGTGCCATTTTCTTACCACCATCTTGACCAAATATATGACTCGTTTGTCCACAATGAGTACAAATAAAATGACTCATATTCTCAATTAAGCCCAATATTGGCACATTTACTTTTTCAAACATTGCAATGCCTTTTTGTGCATCAGCTAAAGCAAGATCTTGTGGTGTTGTTATGATAATAGCACCACTCGTAGGGACTTTTTGCGACATTGTTAATTGAATATCACCAGTACCAGGCGGCATATCTACAATAAGATAATCCAATTCTCCCCAGTCAGTCTCATTTAATAACTGACTTAAAGCACCTGAAGCCATAGGACCACGCCAAACCATTGCACTTTCAGCTGGTACTAAAAATCCTATTGATTGGGATTTTATGCCATCTTTAACGAAAGGTAACATGGTTTTTTTATCTTTCGCCTGAGGTTTTTCACCTTCAAGGCCTAATAAAATAGGAATGGAAGGCCCATATATATCAGCATCTAAAATCCCCACCTTTGCCCCTTCACATTTCAATGAAACAGCTAAATTAACAGCTGTAGTCGATTTACCTACCCCCCCTTTTCCTGATGCAACTAAAACAATGTGTTTAATGTGATGGATTTTTGCAGGTTCTTTCAATTTGCACGTTAAAGTTAATTCAACTTTTACAGCTAACTTTTCAATTAAAAAACTTTCTAAGCGGCCTTTTTCTCCAGTTGCAGGAAAGTTCAATTCTAATGTTAATTTTATAGCATCTAAAAAATCATTTCTTCTTTGGAGGTTCAACTCGACTATTGAGCTGCAATCAAGCAGACCAATCGGGAATACATCACTACGATAATCTTCAAGGGATTTTTCCAAAAAAACTTCGAAGTCACATTCTTGTGGTGTTTTTTTATGCTTTTTTTGCGATTTTGAATGATTAAATAACTTATTTAAACTAAACATGATGAGAAATTCGAGTTTCTGTAATGAAAAATGCTGTTAAATTATGTAACATTCACGGTATTAAAACCAGTCTGTGCTTAAAATACTTATAAATTACATTTTTAAGTATAAAAGCAAATTAAATAACATACGGTAAAAAAACTTATGGCACCTAGAAAAATCCTCATCACAAGCGCGCTTCCTTACGCGAATGGCCCGACTCATCTTGGCCATATGCTGGAATATATCCAGACTGATATTTGGTCTCGCTTCCAAAAGCTTAGAGGCCATGAAGCATATTATGTTTGTGCTGATGATGCTCACGGTACGCCAATCATGCTAAACGCTCAAAAACAAGGCATTACACCTGAAGAAATGGTTGCTGCTGTTAGTTTTGAAAGACAAAGAGACTTTGCTGATTTTAATATCAAATTTGATAATTATCACAGTACACACTCTGAAGAAAACAAAGAACTTAGCTCTTTAATTTACACGCGATTAAATGATGCTGGTTTCATAAAGAAGCGTACTATTGAGCAATTATTTGATCCTGAAAAATCTATTTTCTTACCTGATAGATTTGTAACAGGGACTTGCCCTAGTTGTGATTCAGTAGATCAAAATGGTGATAGCTGTGATTCATGTGGTGCTACCTATAGCCCTACGGAGCTAAAACACCCTAAATCAGTTATGTCAGGTGCTACTCCTGTACTTAAAGATTCAGAGCACTTCTTCTTTGATTTGCCTGCATTTGAAGGCATGTTAAAAGAATGGTTGTATTCTGGTTCTATACAAGAAGAAATGGCGAATAAACTACAAGAGTGGTTTACTGATGGATTACAACAATGGGATATTAGCCGAGATGCACCTTATTTTGGTTTCGAGATCCCAGATGAACCAGGTAAATACTTTTATGTTTGGTTAGATGCGCCAATTGGTTACATGGCAAGTTTTAAAAATCTATGTGATAAATCAGATCTTAATTTCGAAGAGTTTTGGGATGAAAATTCAAAAGCAGAGTTATATCACTTCATTGGTAAAGATATTATTTATTTCCATAGCTTATTTTGGCCTGCAATGCTTGATGGCGCTAAATTTCGTAAACCAACAAATGTATTTGCCCATGGCTTTGTAACGGTTAATGGCGCAAAGATGTCAAAATCTAAAGGCACATTTATTAAAGCCCGTACTTATTTAGAACACTTAAATCCTGAGTACTTACGCTATTATTTCGCCGCTAAGCTTAATTCTGGCATTACAGATTTTGACTTAAATTTAGAAGACTTTGCACAACGTGTAAATTCAGATCTCGTTGGTAAAGTTGTCAATATCGCAAGTCGTTGTGCTGGATTCATAACTAAGAAGTTCGATGGCAAGTTAAGCGATACAATAATGGATCAAGCATTATTTACAGAGTTCCAAGATGCGTCAGAATCAATTGCAAATAGCTATGAAAATAGAGAATTTGGTCGCGCTATTAGAGAAGTAATGGCATTAGCCGATAAAGCGAATCAGTTTATAGATACAAATGCGCCTTGGGTATTAATTAAGAATGAAAATACACAAGAACAAGCACATCAAGTGTGTTCTTTAGGTATCAACTTATTCCGCTTATTAATGGTTTACTTAAAACCTGTCCTACCAGAAATGGCAAAAAACGTTGAAGCTTTCTTAAATGAAAAGTTAACTTGGAAAAGTGCTAAAACACAATTAACAGGACATGAAATCACTAAATTCAAAGCATTAATGCAACGTGTTGAAATGGATAAAGTGAATGCTATGTTAGATGATTCAAAAGAAAGTCTTGAAGCTGTTCCAAAAACAATAATAGACCCTAACAGTCCTTTAGCAAAAGACCCTATTACTAATGAGATTGAATTTGATGACTTTGCAAAAATAGATTTACGTGTTGCTTTAATTGCTAAAGCTGAGCATGTCAAAGGTGCAGATAAACTGCTGAAATTAACACTCGATTTAGGCGGTGAAACACGTCAAGTTTTTGCTGGTATCAAATCTGCCTATCAGCCAGAGGATATTGAAGGTAAGCTAACTGTTATGGTAGCAAACCTAAAACCTCGTAAAATGCGCTTTGGAATGTCTGAAGGAATGGTATTAGCAGCTGGTCCTGGAGGGAAGGAAATTTACATCCTAAACCCTGACGAGGGTTCTCATCCTGGCATGCGAGTAATGTAAACTCATATAACTTTATTTATACTTTTAGGCACAGTTATAACATTAGTAACGGTGCCTAATACATTTTTACTAATACCATTGTCTGAGTTCCCTTCATTCACTTTAATAGCTTTTAAATATTATTAATATTTACTCTGTAAAATAAATCTAAATCAGATAGTATAGGATCATAAAATTGGGGTAAGTTATTGTATTAAAAATTAAAATGAATTATCAATGTAGTTAATTCATGATTTTAAGTGTTCTAAACTACATTAGACCTTATATTCTATTTAGTTATACAATAAAGCTTGATTCTAAAGTAGAAAAAAAACATAGGACTATCATGTCAGCTCATTACGCACAAATAAAAAAAATATGTGATGCACTTTCTGATACTAAGGAAGGATTATCTTTAGATCGCATTTTTGAACAAACCCAATTACCTAAATCTGAAGTAATCATTCACTATAAAAAATGGCGAAATGAAGCTGCTAATGATTCAGCTCAAATCAATCTTAATCCCAATGTCAATAAACAAACTTTTAGTAATGAGTTTTTAGATGCATTTAAAACTGAAGTAACTAGTCAGGCTGAAACTTTAAATAAAACGACAAAACAACAATTAGAATTTTCTTTAGAAATTGAACGAAATACGGCTTCAAGTCTGCAAGAGTCAGAAAATAGAGTTAGACAATTAACGCAACAAATCTCTAAGTTAGATACAAATATAAATCAGCAAAAATTAAAATATCATAACGAAATTAATGATTTACAAAAAACATTAAAAACAACTACTATTGAGCTTACAGATAGCTACGAAAATAAAATTACACAGCTAGATGAATCTAATAAAAAAAGCATTAACGAGCTGACTAAAAATTTCGAAGTTAAAATAGAACAATTAAACCAAGAAATTGAAACAATCTCTTTAGCCTCAAAAGATTTTGAAAATGAGGTCGCATCAAATAAACATATTCATAATGAACAAATATCAGACTTAGAAAATCGTTTTAAAATTCAAGTTGAACAACAGACTTTAGCACATAAAAATGAGTCAATTTCTTTAGTCGAGATCTATGAAAAAAAACTAGCTGCACTGACCCAAAGTTTTGAAATTAAATTAAATGAAATAAACCAGAAGCATAGTTTATCAACTCAATCACTAACTCATGATTATGAATCAAAAATTACAGAGTTAACACAAGACAAAGAATCTCATATAGCACAAGCAAAAGAGTCTTATGCAACTGAAATTTATCAACTAAAAAATGAAGTAAAAAGTAAAGCTAACTTACTAACAACAACTCACAACTGTTTAAATGAAACACAAATTGAAAACGATAAATTACGATCTCAGTCATCCGACTTCCAAAAAGACTTAAAACTAAAAACAGTAAGACTAGATGATGCACTAGAGGCTAAAACATTACTACAGACAGCACTAAAAAAAACAGAAGATAGAGTTTATGATTTAAAAGAAAAAAATACATCTGCTAATGAGTATAATCAAAGTTTAAATGATACGTTAAAAGCCCAAAAGGAAACCGTAGAAAAAGCACAGAAATTATCCGAAGCCGCAAAAACAGCCTTGAAAAACATGAAACAAGAAAACCAAAAGTTAATTGAACAAATGAATTTTATCAGAAATAATTCAACATCTACTCTAGAAAGGTTAACTAACAAATCTGAGCAAGCAATAAACAAAATTAAAAGCTTAGAAGAAAAATTGATTAGTGAACAAACTGTGGGTTATCAGGCTAAATCTGAAAATGAAAGATTAATGGAGCAGCTTGATTTTATAAAACAAAATTCAAGCACTACATTTGAAAGGCTAACCAGAAGTGCAGAACAAGCCATGGCTAAGGTAAGGCTCTTAGAAAAAGAAAATTCTGACTTAAAAGACAATTTAACTGCTACCTAAAGTGATTTCACTTTGACTGCAGGGTTACCCAGATAGAGACTATCAGGATCAACATCTTTACTAACCACACTACCGGCACCTATTACACTATTATCTCCAATTGTCACACCAGGCAGAATAATAACACCTGCAGCAACCCAGACATTTTTTCCTATCTGAATATTTGTTGCATAATTATACTTATTTAATCTTTCTTGTGGGTTAACATCATGTGATACCGTCAGTATTTGTACATTTGGACCAATAAGCGTATCTTGACCTATATTTACCTCTGCTCCATCTAATATCGTACAATTAATATTGATAAAAACACGATCGCCTAAAAATATTCCATCTGCATAATCACAATGAAAACCAGATTCTATAAATACATCTTGACCACATGAACCAAAAATAGACTTCAACCGTTTTAGGTTGCCCTTACTAGGGCTCTTACTAAATAAACGACAAACTTCGTGTACTTGCTTTCTTGTTTGAAGACGCTCAGGAGATAAACTATCAAAACGCTTTTTCATTTATATATTCCCAAATCAAAGGACGCTAATTAAATCATGAATAAAGCTAAGAGCAAAATATTTATCTCACTTTATCTATAATAGGTAAACCTATGTCACTTTACTGATGGTATCATTGTAACTTCGCTTTGGCCTATACCCAAACCACTTCAAGATGCAGGATTCAGTTGGAATTAGAAATACTTTAGGCAAGGCATTGATTGAAGAACATGGTTATTCCCTTTTCAAAATCAATAACGCTGCATAAAGTATTTATAAACCAACCTTACAGGGACTTCTGAGCAAATCATGCTCGTTGTTGCCTGCATGGATGTAGGTACTAGAGCAATGCAGGAGCATATTGCCGGTCCATCTTTTTTTAAGGGAGTAACCATTAATGCAAAGATGCGCCTAGATCATGAATTGCTCAGCAGTCCTGAACCTCACATCTTGAAGTGGCTTGGGTATATACTCATCGCTGACGGATGAAAATCAATATAGAGGCTCGGTTGGAGAGTGTTCAATCCATTTATTGAACTATTCGATCAGGAACAACGGGGATACCAAGAAATTTAAACGCACCAGCAAAATCTCTGGGTATTTTGACCCGTGTAACTGGTTGTACTCAATAATGTTTGGTCTGCAATTCAAGTGGCAGTTATTTTAAGTTTACTTCAAAAACCAAGGCAAACACACCTATGGACTGTCCATCTATTCCAGCTGCTCCTTTGGCACTTTTCACCTTTTTGAATTCTTTGTACAAGTTGTCCGTATAAACTGTTATCTTCTGCCTATGTTCTATACCCATGATACCTCAAAATACTTGATTTCAGCGAGAGTTAAACAGGATTTAGGTAAGGCATTAATTGAAGATAATGGTTGATCCCTTATCAAAATTAATAACGCAGTATAAACCCTGTTTAAACTCGCTGAGACAAATCTTCTGAAACATGCATTTTGAAGTAACATGGGTATAGATATTTCCGATTAGCCAGCTTCACAGGACAAATAAAAAAGGTTTAACTTAATAAGTTAAACCTTTTTTATTTAAAGCGACTGAGTTAATTACTCAGCTGCTTTAGAAACCATTACCATAGCAGGACGTAATAAACGACCACTTAAAGTATAGCCTTTTTGCATCACTGCAATAACTGTATTTGGTGCTACATCAGCACTTGGCTGTAATGACATTGCTTGATGAAATTCAGGATTAAAAGTTTCACCTTGAGGATCTACAACTTCAACACCAAATTTCTTAACCGCATCAACAAAGCTTTTTGAAGTCATATCAATGCCTTCGATTAATGGCTTTAATGCTTCATTTTCTTTATCAGCAAATTCAATTGCACGATCTAAATTATCAACAACAGGTAATAACTCATTTACGAATTTTTCTAGTGCGAATTTATGT
Organism: Pseudoalteromonas sp. NBT06-2; assembly: GCF_002276045.1. Taxonomy (GTDB): domain Bacteria; phylum Pseudomonadota; class Gammaproteobacteria; order Enterobacterales; family Alteromonadaceae; genus Pseudoalteromonas. The sequence goes on from NZ_NQMR01000042.1 coordinate 19,082, forward strand.
GCTTTTTCAATATCAAGTGCTGCACGTCTACGCGCATTATCTACTTCGGCGGCGGCACGTACTACGCTATCTTTTTGATTAGCTAGATTTTCATTTTGATTAGCAATCGTTTGTTTAGCTTCTTCTAATTCAGCATATAATACTGCAATTTCAGCTTCAGGGCTTAGCTCTGAAGAAGCTTCTTGCTCTGTCGTTTCAACTTGATCTAATTCTACTACTGCTTCAATGTTTTCTACTTCAGGTGAAGTCTGGTTTGACTGCTCAGACATTAATGTTCTCCGATTGTAATTCTATGTTGCATAATTTGTATACGTACAAAATTTATAATACTAAGATGGGGGTTGAAAGTATAGTTTCAAGTATAATTTAAAAATTATTTTAGTCGTTTAAATCAATATCATCGAATATTGAAAATTCGTTGATCATTGCTTCAATTTCAGCTGAGTTTTCACACAAAATTGTAAAACGACTTTGATAATACTGCTGTGAAAAGTATGGAATACTTAATAAAAATAATCCTTCAAAGCCTTTATAAGGTAAGTCGTCACCACATATTATTGATATACCTTGCTTAAGTGCTAACTTGTCTTCTACATAATTTAATAATGGCGAACCAATTAATGGTTGTTCAGATTGTTTGATATGCTTAAATAAATAACTGTCACCTACGACAATACAATCTTCATCACCTAGCTTTTCGGCTAGTGCACGGGTCCATTGAGCAAGTGAGCCATGACAAAACATAGGTGCTGTATTGGCCATAGCTTGCATTCTTTTTAACCCTTCAGCTAATGTTTGTTGACCAAACACCATATTTAACCAAGCATTAAATTGATTACGTATCTCTTCATTCGCTTCTAATGGTTTTGTAATTTTGATATTTTGACTTTGCCCTTGTCTATCTATCAATAAAATAAGCCAATGGGTTTTATCAAAGTCAAGTACTTCTACACGAAATACATTTTGCGAAATTTTTTGCGGCAAACCAGTAAAAACACATACTTGATATTTTTGACTAATAAAATGAGAGAACTCAATTAAAACATCTTGGCTTGGTTGCCAAAAAGAAGCAACTTCAGATAACGAAAAAAACTCATCGAACCAATATTGATAACCTTTTTTAGTTGGAATGCGACCAGCGGAGGTATGAGGAGAATATATATATCCAAGTTTTTCTAGACGTGCCATTGCATTCCTTACTGTTGCAGAACACATAGACATACCTTTTTGCTTAACAATTCTCGATGAAGCAATAGCAGAACCTTCACCATCGCAGTAAAGACTCATTATTGCTGTAAATATTTGTTGATCACGGGCACTTAACTTCATATTCAAAGATATGGGGGGAGAGCATTTGATTTCAAGTGGTGTTTTTAACTTAACGTTTCTATATACTTAAAACTCAGTTATAAACCTGCTCATTTGTAGATTAATTATGAAACAAAAATTTAAAAAAATAGGCCTTATTGGAAAACCGAACCATGATGGCGCTAATTCTACCTTACAAAACCTACATTCTTTTCTTTTAGCATTAGGCTGTGATGTTCTTATAGAGCAAAGAGCTGGTCAGCAAATGCCTATAGAACATGCAAAATTAGTTGATTTAGTTGAAATAGGTAAACTATGTGATTTAGCTATTGTTGTTGGCGGTGATGGCAATATGCTAGGCGCAGCAAGAGTACTTTCTCGTTTTGATATCGCTGTTATAGGTGTAAATAGAGGTAATTTAGGCTTTTTAACAGATTTAGATCCTGAATCTTTTCAAGGTGCAGTAGAGCAAGTTATAAGTGGTGAATATCGAGAAGAGAAACGGTTTTTACTTGAAGTTGAAGTTTATCGTCATGAGAAACTAAAAAGCTCAAACTCAGCAGTTAATGAAGCAGTTTTACATGCTGATAAAGTAGCCCATATGATTGAATTCGAAGCATTCATTAATAATGACTTTGTATTTTCTCAAAGATCTGATGGTTTAATAATCTCAACACCAACAGGCTCGACAGCATATTCACTTTCTGGTGGAGGTCCAATTTTAACACCTGATATTAATGCAATGGCTTTAGTACCTATGTTTCCACATACACTATCGAGTAGACCATTAGTAGTAGATGCACAAAGTGAAATTAGATTAAAGTTAAGTTTAAATAATGATGATAATCTACAAGTAAGTTGTGATAGTCATATTGTACTTGCTGTTATGCCTGGTGATGAAATTGTCATTAAAAAGGGAGATTCGCCTCTTAGATTAGTTCATCCGAAAGATTATTCATATTATAATGTTTTAAGAAAAAAGCTTAATTGGGGCAACCCTTTATATTAATAATTTAACTTTATAGTTATTTTAAAAGGGAATTGACTTATTCCCCGGCATTTTACCGTATACCTCATTTGGAATTTTTATGACATATATCGTCTTTTTTACCATCGTATTACTCATTGCATTACTAGGGGTCTTTCTTTCAATTGAGAACTCAAAAAAGAAAGCTGAACTATTAAAAAAACAAATATTTGTTGAAAGACAAAACCATGCTGTTTCTCAATTTAAAAATCAAATACCGCAATATATTGAAGCTAAAATTCTCAGACCAAAACACAGCCACAATATACAGGCTATCGCTAGTAATTTTTTTGTTGTACAAGCCCATAATGAAGATAATTTGGCTGTGCTTGAAGCAACATTAGAGAGTTTAACTACAAACTTAAATAGCGAACTTGCTAAAACCAATATAACAGGTGATAAAGAAACCATTACAAATAACATTATTACATTTATAAATGAATTGCCCAAGAACGCACGTGATTTTAATCATGAATTTTATAGTCAAATCATGCCAGCTTTAATTGTCACTCTGCAAACTCCAGACCTATCATTTGAAGAAACGACGGAAGAGAATGAACAAGTCCAATTAGACCAAGTATCAGAAAAATAATAATTAGTGATTTTAGGAAATATACCCAAACCACTTCAAAATACAGAGTTCAGTTGGAGTTAGAAACGCTTTAGGCAAGGCATTAATTGCAGAAAATAGGTTATTCCCTTTTCAAGATCAATAACGCAGCATAAAGCGTTTCTAAACCAACTCTGCGGGGACTTATTAGCAAATCATGCTCCTTGTTGTACAGGGATGTCATAGGTACTATGAATAATACAGGTGTATATTACCGGTCCATCTTCTTTTAAGGGAGCAACCATTAATACAAAGATATGCCTAGTTTATGAGTTGCTTAGTAGTTCTGAAACTCGCATCTTGAAGTGGCTTGGATATATAAAAAGGTTTGATTAATCAAACCTTTTTTGAAGTAATGCAACTATATTATACTTCTAAGTAGTCCATTATGCCCTCGGCTGCATTTCGACCTTCAAATATAGCTGTAACTACTAAATCAGAGCCTCGTACCACATCGCCACCAGCAAATATTTTAGGGTTTGTGGTTTGATGGGTAAATACAGCGCCTTCAGGTGCTTTGATTCTCCCCCATTGATCTAGTTCAACACCCAAAGGCTCTAACCAAGGCATTGCATGTGGTTGGAACCCAAAAGCCATTATCACTGCATCAGCTTCTAATGTATGTTCAGAGCCCGTTACCGTTTCTGCACGCCGACGCCCTTTATTATCAGGTTCACCCAATTGTGTTTTTACCATTTTTATTCCACAGACTTGACCTGATGAGTTGAGTTCAATCCCCAATGGTTGAAGGTTAAACATAAAGTCTACACCTTCTTCTTGCGCATTTTTCACTTCACGTTTTGACCCAGGCATATTTTCCTGATCTCGACGATAAGCACAAATAACTTCAGTTGCATCTTGGCGTATAGAAGTTCTAACACAATCCATCGCAGTATCACCACCACCTAAAACAACAACCTTTTTACCTGCCATATCAACATATTCATCGGTTTTTTTTTCATAACCCATAACGCGATTAGTATTAGATATTAAAAATGGTAAGGCATCATACACTCCCTGTGCATCTTCATTTTCGAGTCCGGCACGTATATTTTTATAAGTGCCAACACCTAAGAAAACAGCATCAAAGTCTTGATCTAATTGTGCCATGCTGATGTCTTGACCAATTTCGACACCTAAACGAAATTCAACACCCATTTCTTCAAATATTTCACGGCGCTTTTGCATAACGCTTTTTTCAAGCTTAAAAGAAGGAATTCCAAACGTTAATAATCCGCCTATTTCAGGATGACGATCATAAACAATCGGTTTCACACCATTTCTAACTAAAATATCAGCACATGCTAAACCGGCTGGACCGGCACCAATTATCGCTACTTTTTTATCACAAAATACCACATGTGACATATCAGGTTTCCAACCCATTTCGAGTGCTGTATCCGTAATATATTTTTCTATATTACCAATAGTAACTGCACCAAAATCTTCATCTATGGTACAAGAACCTTCACATAATCTATCTTGAGGACATACACGTCCGCACACTTCTGGTAGACTATTTGTACGATGTGATAAATCTGCGGCTTCTAAAATACGACCATTTTTAATTAACTTTAACCATTGTGGTATATAGTTGTGAACTGGACATTTCCATTCACAATATGGATTACCACAATCAAGACAACGATCTGCTTGTGAATCGACTTGTTTTTTAGAAAAAGGTTCATAAATCTCAATAAATTTCTTTTTACGTGTTGATATTGGCTTTTTTCGCGGATCGACTCGCTGAACATCAATAAACTGATAAACATTATTTGGCATCAAAACTCTCCTATTGCGCCTGAACTCTTAACTCGGCACTACTTCTTGCACGATGACCTAATAAGCTACTTACATCACTAGACTTAGGCTTAATTAAACGGAATTTTGATACATAATTTTCAAAATCTTCTAATATCATCTCAGCACGACATGAACCGGTTTCATCTAAATGCTCAGCAATTAGGCCACGTAAATGTTCATGATGGATCACCAAATCATTCATATCTACGAGTTCAACAAGTTCTGAGTTCATTCGTTTTGCAAAATCTTCGGCTTCATCTAATACATATGCAAAACCACCTGTCATACCAGCACCAAAGTTAATACCTGTAGAACCAAGTACGCACACAATCCCGCCTGTCATATATTCACAACCGTTATCACCTAAACCTTCTACAACAGCGATAACACCTGAATTACGAACACCAAAGCGCTCTCCAGCACAACCGGCAGCTAATAATTTACCGCCTGTAGCCCCATATAAACAGGTATTACCAAGGATTGTTGCTTCATGACTCTTAAATGCCGAACCAACGGGAGGACGTATGATTAACTTACCACCCGTCATGCCTTTACCAACATAATCATTAGCATCACCCACTAAGGTCATATCTAAACCGCCAGTATTCCAAACGCCAAACGATTGTCCTGCAGTACCTGTAAATTCAATATGGATAGGTGCTGTTACCATTCCCTGATTACCATGTTTTTCAGCAATATACCCTGAAAGCATAGCTCCTACTGAACGATCAGTATTACAAATGCGTGTTCTTATCTGTAAACCTAACTTGTCATTAATCGCCTTAGTTGCCTGCCCCAGTAACTTTTCGTTTAAAGCACCACTATAATGAGATATATTTTCTGTCGAGTTATACAGTGTTTCACCTGATTTATTATTTGGTTTAGCTAATAAACCTGATAAATCAATCTTGCTTTGCTTAGATGTTTTACCTTCTAATGCTTCAAGTAAATCAGTTCGACCAATCAAATCTACTAAACGAGTGATACCTAGACTTGCCATGATTTCACGCGCTTCTTGTGCTATAAATTTAAAATAATTCATCGCCATTTCAGGTAAACCATGATAATGATCTTGACGTAACTTTTCATCTTGAGTTGCAACACCCGTTGCACAGTTATTTAGATGGCATATTCTTAAAAACTTACAGCCAAGTGCTACCATAGGTCCTGTACCAAAGCCAAAACTTTCAGCCCCTAATATAGCTGCTTTAACAATGTCTAAACCTGTTTTTAAACCGCCATCTGTTTGAAGTCGTATTTTATGTCTTAAACCATTTTCAACTAGTGCTTGCTGTGTTTCAGCTAATCCGAGCTCCCATGGGCTACCTGCATATTTAACTGATGTTAATGGACTTGCACCTGTACCGCCGTCATAACCTGAAATTGTGATCAAATCAGCATAAGCTTTTGCAACACCTGTTGCAATGGTACCTACTCCTGGTTCAGATACTAGTTTAACTGAAATCAATGCTTGTGGATTTACTTGCTTTAAATCAAAAATAAGCTGTGCTAAATCTTCAATAGAATAAATATCATGATGTGGTGGAGGTGAAATTAATGTGACACCTGGCACTGAAAATCTTAACTTAGCAATATAAGGTGTTACTTTATCACCTGGTAATTGCCCTCCCTCACCCGGTTTTGCACCTTGTGCTACTTTTATTTGAATAATGTCAGCATTACGTAGATAATGCGCTGTTACACCAAAACGTCCCGATGCAACTTGTTTTATACGAGAGTTTTTAACCGTACCAAAGCGTTTTACATCTTCACCGCCTTCTCCTGAATTAGAACGACCACCTAAGGTATTCATGGCAATTGCAAGTGCTTCATGAGCTTCAGGTGATAAAGCACCAATACTCATAGCGGCAGAGTCAAAGCGTTTATATAACTCTATAGCAGGCTCTACATCATCAATAGAAATACCATTATCAGAAACATTGAGCTTTAATAAATCTCTAAAAGTAGTCACAGGTCTATTATTTACTAAATCAGCATACTTTAAGTAATCGGCATAATCACCGGACCTTACTGCTGTTTGTAATGTGCCAACTACATCTGGATTATACGCATGATATTCGCCATCATGAACATATTTTAATAAACCACCATGATCTAACTGTTTACGTTTTATCCATGCCTTACGAGATAAATTGGTTTGCTCTTGTTGGAAATCAGTAAAGTCAGCACCTTGAATTCGATTGCTAACACCTTTAAAGCAGAGTTCGACAACTTCATCTGCAAGTCCTACAGTTTCAAATAGCATAGAACAACGGTAACTCGCTATTGTACTGATCCCCATTTTAGACATTATCTTATATAGACCTTTATTAATCGCATTTCTATAAGAGATGAATACTTGAGCATCATCTTTTTTAATAACTGTATCACGTACCATTTTTGCAAGAGAGGCAAATGCTAAATATGGATAAACGGCTGTGGCTCCAAAACCTAATAAAACAGCAAATTGATGTGGGTCTCGACAGGCTCCTGTTTCAATTACTATGTTAGTATCACAACGTAAGCTGTTATCCACTAGGCGTCTCTGTACTGCACCAACAGCCATAGCTGCTGGAACAGGTAAAGTGTCTTTTGTTAAATCTCTATCAGATAAAATAATTAAGACAATGCCATTCTTTGCTAATTGCTGTGCCTCATTACAAATACGTTTTAGTGCAAACTTTAAACCTTCACTTGGTAAATAATTAAGATTAATTGTTGCATTAGAATAATGTGCTTGATCTTCATTTACGAGCTGCTCAATATCAGAACACATCAATACAGGGCTATCAAACTGTAATCGTTTTGCATGTCCTGTAGTTTCATTAAATACATTTTGCTCACGACCAATACATGTCGCCAGTGACATAACATGGTTTTCACGTAAAGGATCAATAGGAGGATTAGTTACTTGCGCAAATTTTTGACGGAAATAATCAAACAGAGAACGTTCTTTACTTGAAAGTACCGCAAATGGTGTATCATCCCCCATAGAGCCTGTCGCTTCTTGTCCGTTTTCGCCCATGATACGTAATGCCTGATCTAACTCTTCGTTAGAATAACCAAACATTTTTTGATACAGGTTCAACTGTTCCTCATCCCACTTACGCGCACTATCTAATGCATTATCAATTTTTTCAAATGGCACTAACCGCTTAACATTTTTCTCTAACCATTCTTTATATGGGTGGCGAGATTTCAGATCTTGATCTATTTCATCTGATTGCCAAACCTTACCATGTAATGTATCAATAACCAGTAACTCACCCGGTCCTACTCTGCCCTTATCAACAACTTCATCTGGAGAGTAATCCCAAATACCGATTTCTGACGCTAAGGTAATAAAGCCATCTTGTGTTATTACATATCTTGCTGGACGCAGACCATTTCGGTCTAAATTACAAGCCGCAAACCGACCATCTGACATTACAATACCAGCCGGACCATCCCATGGTTCCATATGCATAGAATTAAAATCATAAAATGCACGTAAATCATCATCCATCGCACGATTTTTTTGCCATGCAGGTGGTACTAACATACGCATAGCACGGAAAATATCCATACCGCCAGCCAGAAAAACTTCCAGCATATTATCAAGTGATGATGAATCTGAACCCGATTCATTTACAAATGGAGCTGCAGAACTTAAATCAGGTAACAATGGTGATGAGAATTTATATTCACGTGCTCTAGCCCATTGACGATTTCCTTCAATCGTATTGATCTCACCATTATGCGCTAGATATCTGAAAGGTTGCGCCAGAGGCCACCGAGGTTGTGTATTTGTTGAAAACCTTTGATGAAATACACAAATTGCAGATTGCATTCTCATATCAGCTAAATCCAAATAAAAATTTGGTAAGTCAGCTGGCATGACTAGGCCTTTATAAATTGTCACTAAGCCAGATAAGCTTGCAAAATAAAAATCTTTATCAAAATCTATGCGTTTTTCAATTCTTCTTCGTGCGATGTATAAACGACGTTCTAAATCTTTTGGCCGCCACCCTTCAGGTGCGTTAATAAATACTTGTTCAAACCTTGGTAACTGTTCAATTGCAATTGGACCTAAACTCGCTGTATCTGTGGGAACTTCTCGCCAGCCAACAATTGATAAAGTTTCTTTTTCTAGTTCTTCATCAATAATAACGCGTGTGCGATTTGCAATATCTGAATCAAGATTTAAAAAAACCATGCCTACGGCGTAATTTTTACCTAAGTGCCAATCCTTCTCCTGCGCTATTGCATGGAAAAAACTATCAGGTTTTTGTAATAATAAGCCACATCCATCACCCGTTTTTCCATCAGCAGCAATCCCCCCACGATGTTGCATACGATCTAAACCTGTAATGGCTGTACGTACTAATTTATGGCTTGGTTGCCCATCAATATGGGCTATTAGTCCAAACCCACAGTTATCTTTTTCGTATCTTGAGTCATATAACATGTATGCCCCCTCCCCTTGCTATTACTAGAGTTTGAAAATGCGACGTGCTCAGTTTTAAATAAAATGAACTCTAGCAGAGAGTAAAATTAACTATAAATTCATTCATAGTCAAACTTTTTGTGAATACATATTCATGAATATGAATATTTCTCATATTCATCGATGGAACAATACAATTAACAATTTCAGTTAAATTCCACGAAAAACCCTTTATTTTTTTTGTGACACTGGTGTCATATTAACACAAATGTAAACAAAACCAACCTAACCCATACGTTTACGTAAACGTAAACCAAGATAAAAATGAATAATTATTCATGGTAATACCAATTAACCGAATTGTTTTTATTCTTTTTTAAATGTGTAATTTTTATGTCGTTAATAGACGTAATATAGCTTATTTTTTTGTTAGTTTTAAAATTACTCGAGAAACACGTATAAGAGAGGTAAGCCAAATAAAATGTAAGTAATAAATTTAAGATATAAAAAAAGCGAGCTTAGCTCGCTTTTTTTTGCTGATACTAAAGTTAATTATTCTATAGAATCATCTTCTGATTTATATTTTTCAGCAGTTTCTGCGATTAAAGGTTGTAATTCACCTTTTTGGAACATTTCAATAATAATGTCACATCCACCAACTAATTCACCATCAACCCATAACTGTGGGAATGTAGGCCAATCTGCATATGCTGGTAATTCAGCTCGAATATCAGGATTAAGCAAGATATCAACATAGGCAAACTGTGCCCCACAAGACATCAAAGCTTGTGATGCTTGAGATGAAAAGCCACAGTTTGGTAATTTTGGTGAGCCTTTCATATAAAGAATAATTGGATTTTCAGAAATCTGTTGTTTAATTTTATCTATGGTTTCCATCTACAACCTCAAAACGCCTAAAATTGACTACAATAAATGTATTTAAAATAGCACTTAATTTATACTATTTATAAAAAAGTAACTTAATCATGAGTATATTAACATTGCTGTTTATTAAAACTTGAGTAAAATACTCGGGAATATATACCCGTACCATTCATAATAAGGAGTTTCAGCAAATAATATCCAAGTTAGATTCTTAGCGTGAAAGTGAATAAGTGATTATTCTCCTAAAAGTTTTCACAACAACGAAGATAACTTGGAATATGACTTGCCCTCAGGGGGTTTGAGGAGAAAAGCAGCTCAGTGTTATCACTTTAGCTAAGGAAATTACCATTGGCTAAAGTGATACTTTGATGTGATTACCTCCTCAAACTCTGAAGCCCTTATTTTGAAAGGCTACGGATATCATAACACAAAGCAGTTGTACTTAACAAAATACCATGGAGATAAAAATGGCATTTGAACTACCGTCACTACCATATGCAATCGATGCACTTGCACCGCATATTTCACAAGAAACTTTAGAATTCCATCACGGCAAACATCATAATACTTATGTTGTTAAACTTAACGGTTTAATTTCAGGTACTGATTTAGCTAATAAAACATTAGAAGAAATTGTTTGTTCTTCAGAAGGCGGCATATTTAACAATGCAGCTCAAATCTGGAACCATACTTTTTACTGGAACTCACTTGCACCAAATGCAGGCGGAGCACCTACAGGTGCAATCGCAGATGCTATCAATGCTAAATGGGGTTCTTTTGAAGAATTCAAATCTGCATTAAATGATAAAGCGGTAAATAACTTTGGTTCAAGCTGGACTTGGTTAGTTAAACTTACTGATGGTTCACTTGATATTGTGAATACTTCAAATGCAGCGACACCATTAACTGAAGATGGCGTAACACCAATTCTTACAGTAGACTTATGGGAACATGCATATTACATCGATTACCGCAATGTTCGTCCTAATTACTTAAATGGTTTTTGGGCATTAGTTAATTGGGAGTTTGCAAATAAAAACTTTGCATAACTTTTAATTAGCATGACTTTAAAGGCACTCATTGAGTGCCTTTTTTTATTATTTATAAATCTCTATTCTATTATAAATTGAGCGCCTTTATTGCTAATAACATTAACAATTACAATTCTATAGTAAAAATCTTCACTTTATTTCATAACAACGTCTACGCTTAAAGTAGAGCTATTAATTTAAAAAATGTTTTTGTGATAATGATTGGAGGTCCATATGACAATATTTGATCACTACCAGGCCAGATATGAAGCAGCCAAAGAAGAAGAATATACAATATCTGAATTTTTAGAGATATGCCGAAATGATAAATCCGCATATGCCAGTGCTTCTGAACGATTATTAATGGCCATCGGTGACCCCGAAATGGTCGATACATCACAAGATCCGACTTTAAGTCGAATTTTCTCTAACCGTGTTATGGCGCGTTACCCTGCATTTAATGAATTTTATGGCATGGAAGAGGCTATTGAACAAATAGTTTCCTATTTAAAACATGCAGCACAAGGTTTAGAAGAGTGTAAACAAGTATTATATTTGCTAGGGCCAGTTGGTGGAGGTAAATCTTCATTAGCAGAAAAGTTAAAGTTTTTAATGCAAAAAATGCCAATATACTGCATTAAAGGTTCTCCAGTTAATGATCATCCATTATCATTATTTGACTATTTAGAAGATGGAGACTTATTAGAGAAAGAATATGGTATAAATCAAAGATACTTAAAAACAATAATCTCTCCCTGGGCTGCAAAACGTTTACATGAATACAATGGAGATATTAGTCAATTTAAAGTTGTTAAGCGTTACCCTTCTATTTTAGATCAAACAGCTATCGCAAAAACTGAACCTGGCGATGAAAATAATCAAGATATTAGCGCCTTAGTAGGTAAAGTAGATATTAGACAACTTGAACACTTTGCTCAAAATGATCCTGATGCTTATGCATACTCAGGTGCTTTATGTAGAGCAAATCAAGGTTTGATGGAATTTGTTGAAATGTTCAAAGCTCCCATCAAAGTATTACACCCATTATTGACAGCAACTCAGGAGGGTAATTATAACGGAACAGAAGGTTTATCTGCACTACCATTTACAGGAATAATATTAGCTCACTCTAACGAATCAGAATGGCAAACATTTAGAAACAATAAAAATAATGAAGCTTTCTTGGACCGTGTATACATTGTAAAAGTCCCTTATTGCTTACGCGTGACTGAAGAAGTCAGAATTTATGATAAGTTAATAGAAAGTAGTGAATTAAAGACCTCTCAATGTGCGCCTGGTACCTTAGAAACTTTAGCGCAATTTAGTGTATTGTCTCGTTTGAAAGAGCCTGAAAACTCTAGTATTTACTCAAAAATGCGAGTTTATGATGGAGAAACATTAAAAGATACCGACCCAAAAGCAAAATCTTACCAAGAATATAAAGATTATGCTGGCGTTGATGAAGGTATGAAAGGGTTATCTACTCGTTTTGCTTTCAAAATTTTATCTCGCGTATTCAACTTTGATCATACAGAAGTCGCTGCCAATCCTGTTCATTTATTTTATGTGCTAGAACAACAGATCGAAAGAGAGCAATTCGCACAAGATATTCAAGAGCAATATCTTGAATTTTTGAAAGGTTTTTTAATTCCTAAATATGTTGAGTTTATAGGTAAAGAAATCCAAACAGCCTATTTAGAATCATATTCAGAATATGGACAAAACATTTTCGACCGCTATGTAACCTATGCTGACTTTTGGATACAAGACCAAGAGTATAGAGATCCCGACACAGGTCAACTTTTTGATAGATCAGCATTAAATGCCGAACTTGAAAAAATTGAAAAACCTGCCGGTATTTCAAACCCTAAAGATTTTAGAAACGAGATTGTAAACTTTGTATTACGTGCTAAAGCACACAATAATGGCAAAAATCCAACTTGGACTAGTTACGAAAAACTGAGAACTGTCATTGAGAAAAAAATGTTCTCAAATACCGAAGACTTATTACCTGTTATTTCATTTAACGCTAAAACTTCTGGAGACGATCAGAAAAAACATGAAGATTTTGTCAATCGTATGGTTGAGAAAGGCTATACCCAAAAACAAGTACGACTATTATCTGAGTGGTATTTACGCGTGCGTAAATCGCAGTAACATAAGATTAAAAGAGGGAAATATATGGCCCACTTTATAGACCGCCGGTTAAATGGCAAAAACAAAAGCACGGTGAATAGACAAAGGTTTATTCGCCGCTATAAACAACAAATCAAAAAAGCAGTATCAGATGCGATTAATAAGCGCAGTGTTACAGACATAGAGCAAGGCGAAAGTGTATCAATCCCTAGTAAAGATATTGGAGAACCCACCTTTCATCAAGGTAAAGGAGGTATTAGAAATACGGTTCATCCTGGCAATGACCAATTTACTAAAGGAGATAAAATTAAACGCCCTCAAGGAGGTCAAGCAGGAGGTAGTGGAGAAGGTGAAGCAAGTGACAAAGGTGAAGGTGAAGATGAGTTTGTATTCTCAATTTCGAAAGATGAATACTTAGACTTATTATTTGAAGATTTGGAACTGCCTAACTTACAAAAAACACAGTTAGACAAACTGATGGAGATGGAAACACATAGAGCAGGTTTTTGCTCTGATGGTGTCCCAACCAATATAGATATTGTTAGATCATTACAAGGTTCATTAGCCCGTAGAATTGCAATGTCGGCGGGTAAAAAAAGACAGCTAAAAGAAGCGCTAGATGCTTTAGATAAATTAGAAAAACAAAAAATGCCAGATGATGCTGAAATAAAATTATTAATTAAGGAAATTGAAGATCTTAAATCTAAGATTTCAAAAGTGCCGTTTATCGATTCATTTGATTTAAGATTTAGAAATTATGAGCAAAGACCAAAACCGACCAGTAAAGCGGTTATGTTTTGCTTAATGGATGTTTCAGGCTCAATGGATCAAGCAACTAAAGAAATGGCTAAAAGATTTTATATACTACTTTATATGTTTTTAACAAGAACTTATAAGGATATTGAAGTGGTATATATTCGCCATCATACTCAAGCAAAAGAAGTAGACGAGCAAGAGTTTTTCTATTCACAAGAAACAGGTGGCACTATAGTATCTAGCGCATTAAAGTTGATGGATGAGATTGTTGCTAAGAGATACGACCCAACACAATGGAACATTTATGCCGCACAAGCATCAGATGGGGATAATTGGGCTGATGATTCACCTAACTGTACAGAGCTATTATTAAACAATATCTTACCTAAGGTGAGATATTATTCTTATATTGAGATCACCAATAGAGCGCACCAAAGTTTATGGCGAGAATACGAAAAAATAACACAAACATTTGATAATTTTGCAATTCAACATATTCGCTCAGTAGAAGATATTTATCCTATTTTTAGAGAGTTATTTAAGAAAAACAGTCAAAAATCTTAAGTTATTAATCGTTTCAGGAGGAATGTATGCTAACAAAAAGTATAAATGATAGACCTTTATTTGAATACGTTCGATTTAATAATTCATTAAATTTAGCTAGTTTGTTTTAAAGGAGATCAATATGACACAAAACATTAACATTGATCAGCCAGTTAAAAAGTTAAATGAGCAATATGATAACCCTAACGATGAAACTATTCAATTAAGTGATGGTCCTGATTGGACCTTTGAGCTACTTGAGCAATATCAAGCTGAAATTGCACGAGTAGCAGCACATTACCGTCTAGATACTTATCCAAACCAAATCGAAGTCATTGCAGCTGAACAAATGATGGATGCTTATTCGAGTATCGGTATGCCGATTGGATATAGTCATTGGTCTTATGGCAAAAAATTTATCCAAACAGAACAAAGCTATAAACGCGGACAAATGGGATTGGCATATGAAATAGTAATCAACTCAGAACCTTGTATTTCATATTTGATGGAAGAAAATACGCTACCTATGCAGGCACTCGTAATTGCACATGCTTGCTATGGACATAATTCTTTTTTTAAAAAAAATTATTTATTTAAAACTTGGACCGATGCAAGTTCTATCATTGATTACTTAGTTTTTGCAAAAAACTATATTGCCGATTGCGAGCAAAAATATGGTTTAGTACAAGTTGAGTCTTTATTAGACTCTTGTCATGCACTAATGAATTATGGTGTTGATCGCTATAAGCGACCACAATCAATTTCACTATTTGAAGAGCAGCGAAGACAAGAAGAGCGTGAAACTTATTTACAATCTCAGGTAAATGAATTGTGGAAAACGATTCCACAGCAACAACTGCAAGAAAAGCAAGATCCCCCTCACTTTCCAAATGAACCACAAGAAAATATTCTTTACTTCATTGAAAAACATGCACCATTATTACATTCTTGGCAAAGAGAGATAATTAGAATTGTCCGAAAAATTTCTCAATATTTTTATCCTCAAAAACAAACCCAAGTCATGAATGAAGGTTGGGCTACATTTTGGCATTATACGATTACCAATCACCTTTACGATGAGGGAAAAGTAACTGATGCATTTATGATGGAAATCTTACAAAGCCATACAAATGTTGTTTATCAACCACCATACAATAGTCAATATTATTCAGGTATTAATCCTTACGCACTAGGCTTTAATATGATGATTGATATAAGGCGTATGTGTGAAAACCCAACAGAAGAAGATAAAGAATGGTTTCCTAATATTGCCGGCAGTAACTGGTTAGATACATTACATTTTGCAATGGAGAATTTTAAAGATGAAAGCTTTATCAGTCAGTACCTTTCACCTAAATTAATCAGAGATTTCAAATTATTTTCAATTTTAGATGATGAAAAGCAAAACCATCTAAATGTCAGTGCTATTCATAATCAACAAGGCTACCACGATATTCGCCAAGCTTTGTCTGAACAATACAACCTAAGTAATTTGGAACCAAACATTCAAGTTTTTGACGTTAATTTGAAAGGAGATCGCGCTTTAACATTACGCTATATACCACATAACGATATTCCTTTAGGAGACTCAAAAGATGAGGTGATTAAACATTTACATCGACTTTGGGGCTTTAAAGTAAAGTTAGAAACAGCTTCATCAACTGGTTCTGTAACAACAATTGCACAATGCCCTACGGCTGACGAAGAGTAAGCTATTTAGCTCTGTATTATTAAACAAAAAGCTCCTGTTTATCTGGGGTTTTTCTTTATGTTTATTAAAGTTACTTACTGTTTATCACTTTTATAGACAGTTACTTTATTTCGTCCATTTTCTTTTGACTGATAAAGTGCATTATCAGCCGCTACAATCCAATCTTCATGTTTTGTAAAATGGCTTTCTAGCTTAGCTACACCTAAACTTATTTTTATTTTAATTTCACATTCTTGATAAAAAATTGTAGAATTTTCAATTGTTTTTCTAAAGCGTTCAGCAAAAATGACCGCACCTTTTATATCGGTATCAACTAAAGTTACTGCAAACTCTTCACCACCATAACGACCAGCAACATCCGATTCACGTAATGTTTTTTTTAGAACATCCGCAATATGACGAATTGCGGCATCACCACCAGCATGGCCAAAATTATCATTTACATGTTTAAAGTGATCGATATCAAACATTAATAAACAACTTTCATTATTATTTCTATTTATGCGTTTAAACTCTTTATGAAGAGATTCTTCCCAAAAACCACGATTATACAAACCTGTTAATCGATCTATTCGACTTAATTCGGCTAATTTTTCGTTAGCAAGTTTTAGCTCTAATTTATTAACCGCTTCATCAGTTACATCATATAAAATAATACATAAATGCGCTACTTCTCCCAATGTATTTGTTAAAGGAATAAAAGTCGCATTTTGATACATATGATCAGCTTTACCCGTGATCGGGCGATAATTTTTAAACTTAAATATATATGGCTGCTGTTCCCATATGGTAAATGATCGATTCTTTAATACAAATACGGCTTCCGATTTACTACGAAACCATTTTTCATCAATACTTGGGAATAAATCAAATACATCTTTATCTTTTACTGCGCTTGGTAATAAACCTGAATGATTTTCCATAAAACCATTCCATACACATATATTATACTTACGATCTAATACCACTAACCCAACGTCTACGGTATTAAACATATCGATCATCCAGTGAATTTCATTCATTTCAAAGTCAGCAGCTGGCATATTAAAAATCTTCTAATTTAAGGTAAAAACATATCCATCATGTACCTGCTAAATTTCATTCATCCAAAGGTCAACAGCAGGAATATTAAAAATTTTCTAATTAAACATTAATCTTCTAACAAGTATTGCACTTTATATTTTAAAGTTTTTAATGAGTCTTCAGTAAATAGTAACATTAAATCAAAATTAACATCATGATTTTCAATACCATAACTAATTTCTATGGCTAAAGTACGTTGCCATCTTGATTTATTTGTTTGTACAAGCTTAGCGACATCACAATGCTGACCCATAACAACAGGATGTCCCTGACTGAATGGCATATCTAGTTGTTTTGATAATCCGGATAAAACAGACCCGATTAGTATATTCGCAATATCCATTAAAAGTTCAAGCTCTACTTTTTCGTTCACTTCTCCCTCATAATTCATCAAAGAAGCTATTTCTTTAAAGCTTGAATCATTAAGTAATATCAATGCTTCACCAGATACGCCACCACCGATAAATCCTTGACAAACACCTGATGTACTCGCGTTTGCATCTATCGACTGCAATGCCATGTTTAATTCACTGACCTCTAATACATTGACATTTGGAATAGGAAGTTTTACAAAAACATTTAACAAACGCGCAAGTAGATCTCCAGCTTGTCCCATAGCAACATTAGTTAACTCCTGATAAATATCTCGTATTTCAGGTTCTATCTGTTCACCGAGCTTATGAGCTAAGCGCTCTCTCATTGCTTTATCTTTTATGCCATGTTTTTCAATAATTTCATCGAGTTTTTCTGGGGAACATGGTTTTTTGATAAAATCAATTGCACCGAGTTCAATTACACGTGCATGTGCTGTTGGTTGAATATCACCTGATACAACAACAGTTAATACTTCTAACCCTTCTTCTTGAATCGCCTCTAATACTTCATAACCATCCATTTGAGGCATATTTAAATCAAGAAACAATATTTCAGGTTTTATAGCTCTAATTTGTTCAATACAATGTAAACCATGTTCTGCATATTCAATTTGAATATCCCAATCATCAGGTAAAGAACGTGCAAGCTGACGACGAGCTAATCTTGAATCATCACATATTAAAATAGGAGTAGCCATACACATTCTCTTCTTGATTTATAATAGTAATTTTAGAAGAAGTTCAGCTAAAGTTACATTTTTTTTCTAATTCTAAAGTTAGCATAACAGAAATGTAAATCTGATTTAATATTAAACCATAAAATTAATAAGTTAACTTAACTATATTCTAGAAGCATAAAATAAAATACTTTATATTTTAATAAATTAATTTAAAATTAATTTAAAATTAATCCAAAATTAAAACCATATATTAACTAATTGGAATCTTATGTTACGCAATTTATTATTTTTAACCTTGTTATCTGTCAGTTTCTTTACATTATCAACTCCAAGTATCAATGCATTAGACGCAAAAAGAGTAACAGTTGGCAATAAACCAATTGTTTTATTGGGTAACCCCGTGACGCTTGGCCAACAGGCTCCTAACTTTAAAGTAGTTGATGATAAATTTACACCGATTGAATTAATAAATTTTGCTGGAAAAAATTTATTAATTAGTGTGGTACCAAGCTTAGATACAGGTATTTGTAGCTTACAAACTAAGTTTTTTAATGAAAAATTAGCAATTGAACATCCTAATTTAGTGATGATAACTATCAGTGCTGATTTACCCTTCGCTCAAAAACGGTTTTGTACTGCTGAAAGTATAGATCAAATAATCACATTATCTGATTCTGTTTGGCATGACTTTGGAAAAAAATATGGCTTAATGATCCAAGATATGGGTTTACTGACTAGGGCTGTATTTTTATTAAATAATAAACATGAAATAGTTTATAAACAATTGGTTCCTAGTTTATCCCAAGAACCTGATTATATTTCAGTTTCAGCAGCGATTAAAAAACTCTAACAATATCTTCGTGGCAGAAAAACGATTAATACATCTGATAACACAACAATTGACACTTATCAGATAAAACCAAAGGCCATCATTTATATAAAGTGCTCAAAGTTAAAAATTGGTATTAAAATTTTTTATATTTGCCACAAAGTGTCTTTCATAAAAATACATAGCATATCTTTTTACCAATTAGCTAAATTTTTTATAACAATATCTTCAAATAGACTTATATGATCGGTCCTAATATTTAGGGCCGGAATATAATCAAAGGCCTTACCTCCCGCCTTAATAAAAATCTCTTTATTTTCAATTGAAATTTCCTCTAAAGTTTCTAGGCAATCAGCTGAAAATGCAGGGCAAATTAAATGAACAGATTTAACGCCTTTCTTAGGTAGTTTTTCTAATGTTTTATCTGTATACGGTTGTAGCCATTCTTGTTTACCAAAACGGGATTGAAACGTCATCATCCATTCGTTATCTTGTAATCCTAACGCTTTTACCGTCTCTCTTGCTGTATATTCACAATGATCAAAATAAGGATCCCCCTTCTCTATGCATGCTTTTGGTAAACCATGAAAAGAAAAAATAAGCTTGTCCGCTTTATTTTTCTGCTGCCAAAAATCTTTAATCGATTGTGATAATGCCTGAATATAGAGTGGGTTTTGATAATAATCTTTCACAAAACGAATTTCTGGTAAATTCCTTTCTTTAGCCAAAATTTGATTTAATTTATCGAAAACTGCAGCAGTTGTAGTTGCGGAATATTGTGGATAAAGCGGTAATATAAGTATATTTTCAATACCTTTTTTTTTCATTAAATCTAATTTATCACTGATAGATGGCTCGCCATATGTCATGGCTAACTCTATTGTTAAATCAATATTATAATTATCTTTTATTAATTGAGTTAATGATGCGACTTGCTGCTCACCAATGACTCTAAGTGGAGAACCTTGTTTTGTCCAAATAGAAGCGTATGCTTTTGAGACCTTTTTACACCTTAACGGTAATACAATACCATTTAAGATGAAATACCAAATTAATGGCGGTATTTCTACCACCCGAGTATCGGATAAAAATGCTTTTAAATATTTTTTAACTGCTTTTGGTGTTGGCTCATCTGGTGTGCCAAGATTTACCAGTAAAATACCATATTTAGAAGAATTCTTTGATAATGATAATGTCATTTTTTCTCTTATTTAATATGAAAGACCCACATAAGTAGGTCCTAAGTTATATTAGTTGTACGGTACCTTATATGATATCGATCAAATTAACTTAATAATTTTGCCAATTGCTCACTTACAGCTTCAACGGCTTGTGTCCCGTCAAATTTATTATATTGTGTATTACCTAAATTTGCTTCATCTTGGTAATATTCAACTAATGGTTTTGTTTGGTCGTGATAAATGCCCAAACGCTTACGTACAGTTTCAGCAACATCATCTTCACGGATAATTAAGTCATCACCTGTTTCGTTGTCTTTACCTTCAACAGCAGGTGGGTTATATACAACATGGTATACACGACCTGAAGCGGGATGTACACGACGCCCACCCATACGCTCAACAATGACTTCATCAGCAACATCAAACTCGATTACGTTATCAACAGTTACGCCATTTTCTTTCATTGCATCAGCTTGAGGAATAGTACGAGGGAAACCATCTAATAAAAAGCCTTTTGTACAATCCGGTTTTGCAATGCGTTCTTTAACTAAACCAATAATGATTTCATCAGAAACTAGTTTTCCTGCATCCATTACTTTTTTAGCTGCTAAACCCATTTCAGTGCCTTCTTTAATTGCAGCACGTAACATATCACCAGTTGAAATCTGTGGAATACCATATTTATTCATTAAGAATTGAGCTTGAGTGCCTTTGCCTGCACCTGGTGCACCTAAAAGAATAATGCGCATATTAATTGCCTTTGTTTGAAATTAAAGTTCGAAGCGAATTTTTCCATAAGCGTAAAGTATACTCAAGAAACTTTATAGTAAATTCGCCAAAAGTTGTATAAATTAAAAAAGGAAGCTAGGCTTCCTTTTTTATGTATCAAATATTAATCAATTTTACTTGCTTAAATCTAACATTAGTTTATTTAAGCGACTTACAAATCCTGCAGGATCTTTTAAGCTACCTCGCTCAGCGAGTAATGCTTGATCTAATAAAACTT
Source organism: Pseudoalteromonas sp. NBT06-2 (assembly GCF_002276045.1). Taxonomy (GTDB): domain Bacteria; phylum Pseudomonadota; class Gammaproteobacteria; order Enterobacterales; family Alteromonadaceae; genus Pseudoalteromonas. The sequence continues at coordinate 40,471 of NZ_NQMR01000042.1, forward strand.
CAGACCATTGTGAAAATTTCTCTTCATCTTGTTCATCATTTAAGTGCTTCACTAATTGATGCTCTGGATTTAATTCAAAAACAGGCATCGCTTCTGGTGCGCCTTGACCAACGGCTTCCATTAATTTCGCCATTTGTGAGCTCATATCATTTTCATCTGCAACAACACATGCTGGTGAATCTGTTAATCTGTGAGTGAAACGAACTTCTTTTACTTTATCGCCCAATACAGTTTTGATACGCTCAGCTAAACCTTTAACTTCATTTTCTGAGTTTTCTTGCTCTTTTTTGCTTTCTTCATCATCAAGATCGCCTAAATCTAAGTCACCACGTGTGATTGAAGTTAACTGCTTTGAATCAAATTCAGTTAAATGGCTCATCATCCATTCATCAACACGATCAGACATGAGTAATACCTCGATGCCTTTCTTACGGAAGATTTCTAGATGAGGCGAACTTTTAGCTGCGGCAAAGTTATCAGAAACAACATAATAAATTTTATCTTGTCCTTCTTTCATACGAGATACGTAATCAGTTAAAGAAACACTCTGAATCGATTCATTACTGTCCGTTGAAGCAAAGCGTAATAATTTTGAAATAGCATCTTTATTCGCCGCATCTTCAGCAGGACCTTCTTTGATCACTTGACCAAATTCATTCCAGAATACTTGATAGTCTTCAGCTTTATTTTTACCCATACGATCAAGAATCTTCAGAATACGAGACGTGCAACCTTTACGAATAGCTTGAGTTACTTTGTTATCTTGTAAAATTTCACGAGAAACATTCAGTGGTAAATCATTTGAATCTAATAAACCTTTTACAAAACGTAAATAGCTAGGCATAAACTGTTCAGCATCATCCATAATGAATACACGTTGAACATATAATTTCAAGCCACTTTTATGGTCACGATTCCATAAATCAAATGGTGCCTTTTTCGGGATATAAAGTAAGCTAGTATATTCAGTTTTACCTTCAACTTTATTATGTGTCCATGTTAAAGGTTCTTCCCAGTCATGACTCACATGTTTATAAAACTCTTTGTATTCCGACTCTTCAATTTCAGATTTATCTAATGTCCAAAGTGCTGTTGCTTTATTTATTGTTTCCCATTCAGCCGGTATCGCATCGATTTTTTCACCATCAGGACCTTCAGATTCTGGCACTTCGTCTTTAAACATTTGAACAGGAATAGAAATATGATCAGCATATTTAGTTACTATGCCACGTAAACGTGATAGTTCAACAAACTCTTTCTCTTCTTCTTTTAGATGAAGTGTAATTTCAGTACCACGACTTTCTTTTTCAATTTCAGCAATGGTATATTCACCTTCTCCTTTTGAGTGCCATTCTGTCGCTTTTTCTTCACCCGCTTTACGTGTGCGAACTGTTACAGCATCAGCAACGATGAAAGCTGAGTAAAAACCAACACCAAACTGCCCGATTAACTGAGAATCTTTAGCTTGATCACCAGATAAATTTTCAAAAAACTCAGCGGTGCCTGATTTTGCAATCGTACCTAAAGAACTAATGACTTCATCACGGTTCATACCAATACCGTTATCTGAGATTGTTACTGTACCTGCTTTTTCATCAGTGCTGATTCTCAATTTTAATTCAGCATCTCCTTGATATAAATTACCGTCTGAAAGCGCTAAAAAACGTAATTTATCAGCAGCGTCTGATGCATTTGAGATAAGTTCACGTAGGAAGATCTCTTTATTTGAGTATAAAGAGTGGATCATTAAATTTAGGATTTGTTTTGCATCTGTTCCAAATGAATGGTTTTCTTTATTTAATTCAGCCGTCATTGAGGTTTCCATATATCTTTAATAAATCATATCCAAACAAATAAATGTTTAAATATTTGTTGAGTTATATACCCAAGTCACTTCGAGACTTAGGTATATCATTTATGAGATAGATATGGGGTAGTAAAAAATAAATTCAAGTAGAAATTAATATTTCGATTAAAAAGTCTTTATCAAAAGTTAAAGACATTATTTAATTGTATAAATAACACTCAAACCATCACTTAAGAGTTAAAAGGTAAGCTTTTTATTTTCTGTTGTATATCTTCAAATCTTAAATTTTCACAACAAGCAAAGCCTTGTAGTTTTTTGACTTTATTTCGTGCAAATATAGGAATACTGATCCCAGCTAAAAATCGGCTATATATCCCTATATTTAACTCATGAACCACTTTATCATTTAGATGATTTTTAAATTCTTTTAAAACTGAAATTAAAAAAACATCTTCTGGAAAATCAGTTTTTTTAGAATATGCTAATTTAGCAACTTGACCACGACAAACACTGCAATGGCCACAGTTTTGTGGTGAATGAATATCATCAAAATACAACGCTAAATTATGACTTAAACATGTATTTAATTCAAAAAACCTCACTAGAGTAGCAATTCGTTTAACTTCTTTTTGTTCTTTTTCAATAAAGTAATCATATAAACTTTGTACAAGGTGTGATTCATGTAACTTATTGATATCGACATTAAACACTTCTGTGATTCGTTTAGTTTCAAGTTCAATCATCCCTTTTTCAGCTAAGTAATCTAAAGCAGCAACAACACGTCCTCTTTCAGTTGAATAATCTTGATATAAAGAATAGAAATCTAATGTCCCCCATACTTTTTTAAACTGTGTATGATTGAAAATAGCAGACAAAAATGTACTTCTCTCTTGCGAGAATCTCGCTACAATGTCTTTCTTATCGTGTAAAAATTTATATTTAAATTCTGCAAAATAGGAGTACATGGGTTTAATAACATTCAATAACTCTAATTGTACTAATAATGTTTTTAGGGGGAGTTGTTTAATATTACTTGCATTAGATAACCCAGTTGTTTGTAATTCCCATTGTCCGTTATCCTGTTCAGTTAACATGTTATCAATAATATATTTGATGCTATTTTTCTCTGGTGTATCACCAAATACAAAGTTTTCTACTGTATTAATGCCATCTAAATTAGCAAGTGTAATACATTGAGATATTTGACCATCTCGCCCTGCTCGTCCAATTTCTTGCGAGTAATTTTCTATTGATTTTGGCAAATCATGATGAATTACAAATCTTATATTTGATTTATCAATCCCCATTCCGAAAGCAATTGTAGCAACAACAATCTGGATTTTATCATTCATAAAATCATTTTGAATACTTTGTCTTTCGTCACTTTCGAACCCTGCGTGATAAGCGCATGCATTGATATTGTTAAACTTCAAAAATTGCGCGATTTGCTCTGCACTATGTTGCAATGTGACATACACAATTCCAGAACCTGATTGACTATTTATCACATCAAGTAGCATTTTATTTTTGTTTTCAGTTGATACTGGTATCACCGATAAATCTAAGTTTTGACGGTAAAACCCTGTTTGGATCACATGAGCATCTTCAATATTAAAACGTGTTGCCATGTCTTTTTTAACTTTTTTTGTCGCTGTCGCCGTCAACAGTAAAACAAGCGGAATATTGAGTTGGTTCCGATAATCCGGTAACTTTAAATAATCAGGCCTAAAGTTATGACCCCACTCAGAAATACAGTGCGCTTCATCAACTACTAACATTGATACATCAACAGATTGAATAAACTGCCTAAAGCGCTCATTTTTAAATCTTTCAACTGACACCATTAAAATCTTCGTATCACCAGAGCGCACATCACTCATTACTTGTTTACTTTGCTCAGGCGTTAAAGTTGAATCTATACTCGCCGCTTTGATCCCTTTTTTAGCTAAAAATTCCAATTGATCTTTCATTAAAGCTAAAAGTGGTGAAACAACTAAAGTTAAGTGCCCTAAGTGTATTGCACTTAACTGGTAACAAAGGCTTTTACCTGATCCTGTAGGGAAGATAGCTAATGATGATTTACCATTTAATAATTGTGTAATTGTTTGCTCTTGACCTGTACGAAACGCATCGAAACCAAACCATTGCTTTAAAGACACATTCAAATCTATTGCCACTTCTAATTTCCTTTATTTATACCAGCAGGTTGAAAACCTAAACTAGTCATATTCTATATTTTTTTTTCATTTTTTGCTGCTTAGTCCAAAAAAATTTAATGATACACTTGCTAAATCAAACTACACTGTATAAATTACCAGTATAGTTACTGTATGGATAAACAGCATGTTGATTTCTCTCGAAATAGAAAATTTTGCAATCGTAGACAAACTTAATACCGAATGGGGCTCTGGAATGACTACCATAACGGGAGAAACTGGTGCAGGTAAATCAATAGCAATAGATGCGCTATCTTTATGCTTAGGTGAACGCTCAGAAGCTTCTGTTGTAAGACCTCATTGCGATCGTGCACAAGTGAGTGCCCAATTTGATATACACAATCTTCCAGGGGCAAAAAAATTCTTAGAACAGAATGATTTGAACAGTGATAAAGAGTGCTTAATACGTCGTGTTGTTAATAAAAGTGGCCGTAGTAAAGGATATATTAATGGTATAGCGGTTACTGCTAGTCAACTTAAAACACTCGGTCAATATCTACTCTCAATCCATGGTCAACATGCCCATCAATTATTAACTAAGTCTGATCATCAATTACATTTATTGGATTCATATGCCGGCCATTTAGATTTACAGCAAAATGTAACAACGGCATATAATAATTATTATAAGCTAAAAAAAGAATATCAACAGCTTTTTGAACAACATGCACAGCAACAAGCACAACTGCAATTACTCGAATATCAGGTTGAAGAATTAGATGAATTTTCATTAGCCGAAACAGAGTTCGAGCAAATAGAAGCCGAACACAAAAAATTAAGCCATAGTCAAACATTAATTACAACTTGCCAACAGCAATTGTTACAATTATATGATCAAGATAGCGTTAACGCCTTTACGTTAGTACAACAAAGCGCAAATCAGTTTTCAGAGTTGTCATCGATTGATAAAGCATTAACGCCCATTTCTGAATTATTAATAGAAGCCAGCATTCAAATTGAAGAAGCCGCGACAGAGATAAGGCACTATCAAGATAATACAGATTGTGATCCCGCACGTTTTATTGAAGTAGAAGAACGACTGAGCCAAGCATTAAATTTAGCAAGAAAACATCATACTAATCCTGAAAACTTATATCAATTACATCAAGAATTAATTTCTAAACTTAATAATATAAGTTCAAATAATACGAGGATCAATGAATTAAAATTTTTAATCGATGATGCTTTAATTGAATATAAAGCACATTCAGAATCACTGAGTGAGAGCCGCTCAAAATCAGCTAAAATTCTTAACAATCTTATTGGCTCTTGTATGCATCAATTATCAATGGAACATGGCTGCTTTAAAATTGATATCAATTATCAAAAGGATGTACTACCCAATAAATTTGGCTCTGACTCTATTGAGTTTTTAGTTTCAACAAATCCTGGACAACCTTTACAACCATTAGCAAAAGTAGCTTCTGGTGGAGAATTATCAAGAATAAGTCTTGCTATTCAAGTAATTATCGCAGGAAAAGTAATCACACCGACTTTAATTTTTGATGAAGTAGATGTGGGTATTTCAGGACCTACAGCTGCCTCAGTTGGCGAATTATTACGAAAACTGGGGAAATCGACACAAGTTATATGCATCACACATTTACCACAAGTAGCAAGTTCAGGACACCATCAGTTTTTTGTATCAAAACAAACTGATGGACAACAAACATCCACAAAAATGTCAGCACTTGATAAAAACGGCCGAGCAGATGAAATAGCGCGCTTATTAGGTGGGAATAATATAAGTAAAGCAACTTTAACGAATGCTAAAGAACTGCTTAACGCTCACAATTAATTCCTAAATAAAATCACGACAATAATTATTGTAGAGTCAAATACAAAAAAAGAGCTATTAAGCTCTTTTTTTAATGTTAACTGTGACAATAAATCAATCAGCAGTATTCAATGGCTCAAAACTTTTAACTAAATCATCAACCGCTTTCATTTGAGTTAAATAAGCCTCTAGCTTTGCTAAAGGTAAAGCACAAGGACCATCACATTTAGCTTGTGAAGGCTCAGGGTGAGCTTCGATGAATAACCCTGCAATACCTAATGCAATACCACTTCTAGCAAGCTCAGTCGCTTGTGCACGACGGCCGTCTGCAGAATTAGCTCGACCACCGGGGCGTTGTAATGCGTGAGTTGCATCAAATATGACTGGTGCTTGTTGTTTCATATCGTCCATGCCTAACATATCAACAATTAAATTGTTATAACCAAAGCTCGAACCACGTTCACATAAAATGATCTTATCGTTCCCTGCTTCATTAAATTTTTTAATGATATGGCGCATTTCGTGAGGTGCTAGAAATTGCGGTTTTTTGATATTAATAACCGCATCTGTTTTTGCCATGGCAACAACTAGATCTGTTTGACGAGCTAAAAATGCTGGTAATTGAATCACATCAACAACCTCTGAAACAGGTAAAGCTTGATGAGGTTCATGAACATCAGTAATTATTGGTAAATTAAAAGTTTTTTTAATTTCTTCAAAAATCTTCAACCCTTCCTCCATACCTGGGCCACGGTATGAATTGATAGATGAGCGATTTGCTTTATCAAATGATGCTTTAAAAACGTATGGAATACCGAGTTTTTGCGTCACTTCAACATAATGCTCAGCAATACGCATCGCTAAATCTCGTGATTCTAAAACATTCATGCCACCAAACAAAACAAATGGCTTATCATTTGCGACTTCAACCGATTGAATTTTAATATTATTTTTATTCATTGTTTATCCTTAAGGTGCAACAGCTTGCATCATTAATCCACAAATATAAGCCATATATGTACCAACGCCATAACCCAATACTGCTAATAAAACACCTACTGGTGCAAGCGTTGGATGAAAAGCCGCAGCTACCACAGGGGCTGACGCTGCGCCCCCCACATTCGCTTGAGAGCCAACAGCCATATAAAACAAAGGCGCTTTAATCACTTTAGCAACCAGTAACATGAGACTTGCATGTATTAACATCCAAATACCTCCCACAATAAATAACCCTGGATTATCAAACATTGCTGTTACATTCATATGTAAGCCAATAGAAGCAACTAAAATATATAGAAAACTAGAAGCGACTTTTGAAGCACCAAAAGCTTCAATATGACGAACTTTAGTGAAAGATAAACTGATTCCTATCGAAGTTGAAATAACAATTAACCAAAAGAATTTACTATTTAAACTATATTCACTCGCCCAAGCAAAGTTATTACCAAAATATGGACCTAAAATATCGGCTGCAAAATGGGCTAATCCGGTAATACCAAATGCAATAGCAATAATTGTCATATAATCATTTAAAGTCGGCATACGTGCATTTTCTGCGTGGTATTTTTGAACTCGATTTTTTAAATCTTCAATTGCTGAAGTATCTGCTCCAGTTTTTGCATCAATTGCCCTGTGGTTTGCAGCCATTAACAATAAAACAGCCATCCACATATTTGCCACAATAACATCAACTGTTACCATCACAGAAAAAATATCTCCTCCCACTGCAAACATTTCTTTCATAGAAGCTTGATTTGCACCACCGCCAATCCAGCTTCCAGCAACCGTAGTCATTCCTCGCCAAACAGCATCAGGACCATGACCACCAACTATTTCAGGATTTATTGCACTCATTATTAATATTGCAATTGGACCACCTATTACAATACCAAATGTACCGGTTAAAAACATTATTAAAGCTTTTGGTCCTAAGTTTAAAATTGCTTTTAAATCGATACTGATCGTTAATAAAATCAAACATGCAGGTAATAAAAACCGTGATGCAACATAATAAACATTAGAGCTATGACCATCAACGATACCAAACGTATTTAACAGCGAAGGTAAAAAATAACATAATAATAATGCAGGAACATATTTGTAAAACTTCACCCAAAATGAATTTTGACTACTTGATGTTTTAAAAATGAAACCTAAAATAACTGCTAATAAACCAAGAACAACTGCATCATTCGTGATCAAAGCTGAATGTGTATCAGCCATTTTCTCTCCTAATTATATTTATATTAAACCCAATCAATAACGATAAAATCCAATTGCTTGATAGTTTTTAATGGATTGTGTTTATGTTATTTTCCATTTCTTCAAGTTGATGCTGAATAAGTTCAATCGCTGGATCATCTGGACATTCACTTATAAAATACTCTAAATCTTCTCTTGCCATTTCTGAGCAATTAATATTTCTTAAAAGATATCCTCTATCTCGTCTTTCATAGGGATCATCACCAGTGATTATCATTAAAAGTTCAATACAATTGAGCGCTTGATAATTTTTATTCTCAGAAATAAAAGCCCACTTTTGATGTGCAAGAAATAATTTATACAAATTATCTTCAGGCACAACTTGAAATGAATCTGCATTATCGTCAGGTGATAAATTATCCGGCTTTAAATACCAAGATTGTTGCCCCGAAGCAGGATCAATCAAGTATCCTTCATCCTGACTCATCTTTACATTAACCATTAAACTCGTTTCAAAGACCGCAATACACACATCAAAGTTAAGTTGATATAACACATGCTTTAAAATGAGTGCTAAAGGTAAATCACTGCCAGTACGATAAATTAAAGAATAAGATAGACTATTTAATTTACTTTCTTCAATACGTTGACTTGTACCACTAAAAGCCCAATCACTATAAAAGTGATCGACAAGTAAGTCCAAACCTTCATGTTGAGTACTGCAACTACTTACTATTTTTTTAGCTTCAATAACGAGTTCATGCAAAATATCTAAATATTTTTTTACATCTGTTATGGCAAGCCATCTAAACTCTGCTTTTAAGCAGGCATGTATGGGTTCTAGTTGATCATAATCTTGTTCATGATCATCAAACCAGATATCTGACTTCAATACCTGTACAACTCTATAAATCTCAAAAGGCCTATAGTTTACCTATGTTTGAGTTCAATTTCATTAGGAAAATATAATTAACCTTTTTCAGAAGATGCTTTGAGGGTTTTAAGGACAATAGCAATTGATAAAACTAGCTCAATTGCTACTTAAAAAATAATTTTATAAAAAGAAAGCGTGTTTAGCGCCTGCTAAATACCCAATGAGACATAAACAAACAGTACATATACCTAAAATAGCAAACTGTTTACCTTTCTCAGTTTGTTTTAACAAAATAAAACCTAATACAATATAAGTGATTACAATCACTATCTTTTCTAATAACCATGTATGTTCAAGTAGATTAATTTCTGCCATATAAATTAAAGTAAATGCACTTATTAAAAGTAAAGTATCCCCGATATGGCTACTTACAAATAAAATTTTATTTTTTGCTAATTGCCAATTATTTAACCTTGATATTGCACGTACATAAAATAACACTATGCTCAAAATAACAAATGTTAAATGCATGTGTTTAATTGCGATATAACTCATTTACTTCAACTCCCCCGTATTTTATTTAACTATCTAAGTTTACTGATAGAATTTTTTCAAAAAGTTGAATATTACTACTTAATAAATCAACTAACTGTGGCTCGAAATGTAATCCTTTTTGTTTTTGGATCTCCCTTAATGTTTTCTCTAAATCCCAAGCTTCTTTATAACACCTTTTATGTCTTAAGGAGTCATATACATCAGCTAAAGCAACAATACGGCCATATATATGTATATTATCACCTTTAAGCCCTCTTGGATAACCTGTTCCATCCCACTTTTCATGATGTTCTCTCGCTATTAAAGCACCCGCATTGATAATCGAGCGACGAGAATTTTTTAGAATTTGATAACCTTTTTCCGGATGTAATTTCATCAAATCCCACTCATCACTATTAAGTCTATCTGTTTTATTGATAATCGTATCTGGTATAACTATTTTCCCCACATCATGTAAAGGTGTGGCATGTTTTAATATTTCAGCTTCAACATCAGATAATCCATATAAATTAGCTAATTTATATGCTATATGAGCAACACGTTTGACATGGTTGCCAGTTTCACTTGAACGCTGTTCAACAGCTTCCCCTAACCTATATACAATTTCTCTCTGAGTATCTTCAATTTCAGATTGCAGTTGAATATTTTCATAAGCAATCTGAACATTTTGTGAAAAGATTTCAATTAAGTGCTTATGTGAAGATGTTATATTTTTGGGTACACCTGAAACGTAAAGCATAGAATTATGATTGCATTCACTAGAACAATAAGCAAAAAGATAATCATCTTTATAAACAATGCTTTTTTCTCTAAGTGATTGCTGACAAGCATTTAGCTGTTCACCACTTAGGACATCTTCAAGAAACTTTCCTTCGGATTCTTCAAAATCTCCTTGCCCAGAAAATACAACTAATTTATTTTGACACCCGTTTTCAATTGGATTACTTGCGACTAATGTTGTTGCATACATAGCTTCATCAACAGTTCCTATTATAGATGTCAATTGCTGAATTACACCTTGAATAAAATTTTCTATTGAATGCGCTGAAAATATATCGCGAGAAGCAATAATTATTTTTTCGAGTCCTTGGCGAGATTGCTCTATTGATAAAATATCTCTGTATGAGCGCAAACTAGACATAACGACAGTGAATAGTTTTTGTGCTGTTAATTCAGTTTTAGATTTATAGTCATTAATATCATAATTAACGATCACTTGACGTTCAGGAGCTTGACCAGGTTGCCCAGTTCTTAAAATAATTCGAACATGATTATTTTTAGCTTGTTCTCGAATAAATTGTGCTACTTTAAGACCCGCATCATCGCTTTCCATAACAACATCGAGTATAACAATAGCAACATCAGGGTGTTTCAAAATAAGTTCTTGTGCTTTTTTTCCTGAGTAAGCACTTAAAAACTCAAGACCTTTACCTTGAAATTTAAAATCACTCAACGCAAGTTTAGTAACCGCATGTACTTCTGGCTCATCGTCTACAATGATTAGTTTCCATGTACCTTGTTCGATAGTTACTATTTCTTCTTCAGGTTCATCAGAAAATAAAAAGTCTTCTGCCATTTGATACTCTCTTATAACTTTAGCTCTATTCAGTGCCAAACTGTGAAACTGTAATACGATCATTACCAGATAAATCAGTAAAGGTCTTAATACCTTTATAAGACATTTGGATTAAAAAATCACTTACTTGTTGAGATTGATTGTAACCATGCTCTAATAATAATACGCCATTTTCATTTAGATGTGATCTTGCTTGCATAATGATATGTTTAAGATCAGCCATGCCATCATCTTGAGCAACTAAAGCACTTAAAGGTTCAAAGCATACATCGCCTTGGTTTAAATGTGGATCATTAGGTTCTATGTAGGGAGGATTACTGACAATGACATCATACTTTTTATTTTTTAAAGCACTGAACCAATTACTTTTTATAAATTGTACTTTACTAAATTGATTATCATTATTTAGCCTCTGACGATTACGTTCTGCAAGTTCTATCGCAGCTTGAATGCGATCGCAACCGGTAATATTCCAATTTGGATATTCGCTGGCGATAGCTAATGCGATTGCACCTGTACCAGTTCCTAAATCAAGTAAAGAAATATCATTTGTTATTTCTAGTGCTAATACCTGCTCAACTAAAGTTTCTGTATCAGGTCTTGGAATTAAAGTTTGTGCATTAACTTCTAAAGGCAAGCTCCAAAACTCTCTGAAACCAACAATATGCGCAATGGGTTCTCCTAACTTTCTTCTTTGTACCATTTCGAAAAAACGTTTTTGTTGTTCCTGAGACAACTTTTTTTCAGGCCAAGTAAAAATATATGTACGCGTTTTATCAATACAGGCTAATAATAAAACTTCTGCGTCTAACTTAACTGTATCTGACTTATTATCTTCTGGTAAAGCTAAAAAGGCGCTGACTGCAGCAGCCAACGCCTTTTCAATCGTCAAAATAGTATTTATCACGATTATTGATCAGCCATCGAAGCAAGTAAATCAGCTTGATTTTCTAACATTAGTGGATCGATTACAGCGCCTAAATCACCAGCCATAATTTCATTTAGTTTATACAAAGTTAAGTTGATTCTATGATCACTCACACGACCTTGCGAGTAATTATAAGTACGAATACGATCAGAGCGATCTCCAGTACCAACTAAGTTTCGTCGTTCACTTGCTTCAGCAGCTTGACGTTTTTCATCCTCAGCTTGTTGTAAACGTGCTCCTAAAACAGACATTGCTTGCGCTCTATTTTTATGCTGAGAACGTTGATCTTGACATTCAACAACAACGCCTGTGGGTATATGCGTTAAGCGGATCGCTGAATCTGTTTTATTTACGTGCTGACCACCCGCTCCCGATGCACGGAAAGTATCTATTTTAAGATCTGATGATTTTATTTCAATTGCCTCGGCTTCTGGAATTTCAGCCATAACAGCAACAGTACAAGCAGAAGTATGTACACGACCTTGAGATTCCGTTTCTGGAACACGTTGAACGCGATGCGCACCTGATTCAAACTTCAGTTTTCCGTATACATCATCACCTGTTATATGCGCTATCACTTCTTTAAAGCCGCCATGATCACCTTCATTTGTCGTAACAACTTCAAGCTTCCATTTTTGTGTTTCGGCATAACGACTATACATACGAAATAAATCACCTGCAAAAATCGCAGCTTCATCTCCACCAGTGCCAGCTCTTACTTCTAAAAATACATTATTTTTATCTTTTGGATCTTTAGGTAACATTAATACTTGTATCTCGTCTTCACATTTTGCTAATTGTGCTTTTGCTTCTTTAAATTCTTCTTGCGCCATTTCACGCATATCTGGATCTGAATCTTTTAGCATTTCTTCTGCAGCCAAAATATCTTCATGCGCTTCTTTAAAAGCTAAAAATGTTTTTACCACACCTTCTAATTCAGAATACTCTTTAGACAGTTCACGAAAACGATTTTGATCACTGATCACTGAAGGGTCACTTAATAATGCTTGTACCTCTTCATAACGCTCTTCAATTGTTTCTAATTTATGATAAACCGACTCTTTCATTTACTATAACTGCCTATTTTTTTATTGATGATCACTCATCTATACCTAAAATATATTTTAATTGGACTAATTGGGCAAGCTCACCATCTTCAGCGGCCAGTTTAATTGAACGTGTAGGTGCGTGCATTAAACGATTACTTAATTTATTAGCCAATTCCAATATTACTTTTTCAGCAGGTTTACCTGCACTAAGTTGTGCTGTAGCACGTTCTACTAATTCATTTTTTATTCCGTTAACCTGCATACGATATTCTCGTATTAAGTCTACGGAATCGAGCGATTTAAGCCAAACTTCAAATTCAGCTACTTTTAAAACAATAATTTCCTCAGCTTCTTCAGCTGCTTTTAATCTACTTTGTACATTTTGATTAACAATCGCTTGCAAATCATCAACTGTATATAAATATGCATCATTTAATTGCGCTACCTGACTTTCAATATCTCTCGGAACTGCAATATCTACAAATAACATCGGTTTATAACGGCGTGCTTTTAATGCTTGTTCAACAACACCTTTCCCTATGATAGGCAGTGTACTTGCAGTTGAACTTATCACAATATCTGAGTGTATCAATTGTTCTGGTACTTGTGCTAATGATACTACATTCGCATCAAATTCAGCTGCAACTGTTTGCGCACGGGAAATAGTTCGATTAGCTACTATCATATTTTCACAGCCATTTTGCTGTAAATGCCGTGCAACTAATTCTATTGTCTCACCTGCGCCTATTAATAACACGTTAATTTTATCTAGTTTACCATAAATGTGCTTTGCAAGACTGACAGCTGCATAGGCAACTGACACCGCACTGGCTCCAATATCTGTTTCTGTTCTAACTTGTTTGGCTACTGAAAATGTTTTTTGAAATAAACGCTCAAGCAATACACCAACACAAGATTGATTTTTAGCATTTTGATAAGCTTGTTTAATTTGCCCAAGTATTTGCGGTTCACCTAATACCAGTGAGTCCAAACCACACGCAACACGCATCAAATGTGAAGTAGCGTGATTATTAGTATAATAATAAGTATGTTGACTTAACTCTGTTTCTGTTAAATGATGAAAACTAGCTAACCAAGCTAATAAAGTTTGGGAATTATCGTCCTCAAGGCTACAATAGATTTCGGTTCTATTACAGGTAGAAACAATCACAGTTTCTAGAAACACTGAAGAATTTAGCATTTGTTTTAAAGCTGTCTCTAGCTGCTCGACAGAAAACGCGACTTTTTCTCGTAAATCAACTGATGCAGTTTTGTGATTAATACCTAGTACAACCAGACTCATAAAAAAAAGACCTATTAAACGATATTTATAATTAAGCCCACAGAAGAGCTAAATAATGCTTATAATAACGAATTTTACGAAAATCAGTCGAATAAGGAAAGGAGGGAACGAAAATAGATGCGATTATATTTGATTTTGCTCATGTTTTTTTTATTTATGTCAGGATGCGCTCAAAAAATATCAAATAAACAAGAACTTTTATCTGATTGGCAAGCACATTTAGACAAACAAGCCCGTTGGAAAGCAAACGGAAAATTGGCTTTTATTAGCAAACAAAGCCCCCCTTCTGTTAATTTCACTTGGCAAAATCAAGGTGACAGTAAATCTCCTGATTTTAAATTGAAACTAACAACAATCTTTGGTACTCAAATACTCGCCTTGACCCAAACAAAATCAAGTGCTCAGTTGGATTACGATGGTGTAACTTATTTGGATGTCGATGCGCAAAATTTATTGAACAGATTAACTAACTTATCTTTTCCTGTGAATGATGCTGCAAACTGGTTAAAAGGACGTCCTCAAAGCCTAAATATAAAATATGATGAATTTGACCGTATTATGTTGGCTAGCATTAAAGATAACCAAGGTGAAAATTGGCAGGTCACATATAACCAATATGTCAAAAAAAATGGCGTTTGGTTACCCACTAAACTCAATTTAGTTAACAATAATCTTAAAATTAAAATTAAAATGCAAATTCATTCATGGCAGTTCAATTAATGCAAACAAATACAACACAAGTAACTTCTTTTATTGCACCAGCAAAATTAAACCTTTTTTTACATATCAATGGACGCCGATCTGATGGATATCATGAACTAGAAACATTATTTATTTTTTTAGATTATGGTGACATTCTAACTTTTGAGGTGACAAATACTAAAGAAATCATATTAATAGATGAGATTTGTAATATTAAACCTGAAGATAATTTAATTATAAAAGCCGCCATAGCATTACAAATAGCTACTAATTGTTCGTTTGGTGCAAATATATCTTTAAAAAAAGTATTACCTATGGGTGGAGGTGTTGGTGGAGGCTCTTCTGATGCAGCGACAACTTTATTAGTTTTAAATTTACTGTGGCAGACAAATTTATCAATAGAGCAACTTTGTGATATTGGTATCAAGCTTGGAGCTGATGTACCTGTATTTATTAAAGGTGAAGCTGCTATCGCGCAAGGTATAGGTGAACAACTGAAGCCCATTGATTTAGAAGAAAAATGGTATGTAGTAGTAAATCCAAATGTACATATCAGTACAGCTAAAATATTTAATCATCCAGACTTACCTCGCAATACAACAAAACTTAAGGATGATTGGAAACAATCAAAAATAAACAATGATTGCGAAGAATTGGTTAAAAAATACTATCCGGAGGTTGATAAAACCCTCCAGTGGTTGTTAAAATATGCCCCGTCGAAAATGACGGGCACAGGCGCATGTTGTTTTGCAAGCTTTGAAACACAAGCTCAAGCACAATGCGTTCTGGAAGCTTTGCCTAATTGCTGGCAAGGTTTTATAGCCAAAAGTGCTATGATTTCGCCTTTACATAAGCAGATCAGCATAGAAATAAAGTAACATACCCGACCGTTTTTTAGCTTTATATTAAAGTTTCAACTTTAATATAAATTATATTCGGTAAACCCAATAGTCAGTGCCTGAGGAAATCTACTGTGCCAGACATGAAGCTCTTCGCCGGTAATGCAACACCTGAGTTAGCTCAAAAAGTTGCCAAACGTTTATATATTGAAATGGGACAAGCGGAAGTAGGTCGTTTTAGTGACGGTGAAATCGCAGTTCAAATTAATGAAAATGTACGTGGGTCGGATGTATTTATCATCCAATCGACTTGTACCCCTACTAATGATAACCTGATGGAATTAATCGTCATGGTTGATGCACTTCGTCGTGCATCTGCTGGTCGTATTACAGCAGTTATTCCATATTTTGGTTACTCTCGTCAGGACAGACGTGTACGTTCTGCCCGTGTTCCTATCACTGCAAAAGTTGTTGCTGACTTTTTATCAAGTGTGGGTGTTGACCGTGTATTAACGGTTGATTTACACGCAGAGCAAATACAGGGTTTCTTTGATGTGCCAGTTGATAATGTTTTTGGTACACCTGTACTACTAGAAAACATGAAAGAAAAATCATTTGATGATGTTGTTGTTGTATCACCTGATATCGGTGGTGTTGTACGAGCGCGTGCCGTTGCCAAGCTATTAGATGATGCAGACCTTGCTATTATTGATAAACGTCGCCCTAAAGCGAATGTTTCTCAAGTAATGCATATTATTGGTGATGTTGCTGGTCGTGATTGTATTATTGTTGATGATATGATTGATACTGGCGGTACATTATGTAAAGCAGCTGAAGCACTTAAAGAACATGGCGCTAAGCGTGTTTTTGCTTATGCAACTCATCCAATTTTATCAGGAAACGCTGCGGAAAATATTCGTAACTCTGTCATTGATGAAGTTATTGTAACAGATTCGGTTCCTTTAACTGATGAGTTAAAGGCAATTGATAAGATCACTGTATTAACACTTTCAGATATGCTAGCTGAAACGATCCGTCGCATCAGCAATGAAGAATCAATTTCTGCAATGTTCGATCAATAATAAGTCTTATTATAATAAATTCTTTATTAAGCGCTGATTAATCAGCGCTTTTTTATCCCCCCAATAAAAGAAACTCATCCCTTTTAAAATCTCATCTATAAAAATATTACATTTAATATTCAGTAGTGTTATTATGGCGCGCCTATTTTTGGTGGACTCTTTGGTCGCGAAGAGTTTAAACATAATTTTAAAATATATTGGAGACAAAAATGTCTAACGAAATCTATACATTAGATGCTGAACTACGTGTTGAACTAGGTACGAGTGCGAGCCGCCGCCTACGTAAAGAAAATAAAGTTCCAGCTATCCTTTACGGAACTGAGAAAGAAGCAGTATCTTTATCTTTTGAGCACAAAAAGGTAATCAAAGCACAAGAAAACGAAGGCTTTTACACGCATATACTTACTTTAAACATTGCAGGCGAGCCTGTTCAAGCAATCTTAAAAGATATGCAACGTCACCCTTTTAAGCCAGTTGTAACTCACTTAGATTTCCAGCGTGTTGATGCTACTCATAAAATACACACTAAACTACCAATTCACTTCATCGGTGAAGAAGCAGTTTCAAAAACTGGTGCTACAGTATTACACCAAGCAACTGAAATCGAAGTAAGCTGTTTACCAGCTAACTTACCAGAATTTGTTGAAATTGATGTTTCTGCTTTAGAAGCGGGTGTTACTCTTCATATTTCTGATGTAAAACTTCCTGAAGGCGTTTCTTCAATTGAGCTAACTAAAGGTCACGACTTGGCAATAGCCAACATTAAAGTACCAAAAGCTGTAGTTGAAGATACTGAAGAAGAAGCAGCAGAATAAGTAATTTTTAAGGTAATTAACCTTGAATTCAATTCAAATGCTTGTGGGCCTGGCTAATCCAGGCCCTGAATATGCTAAAACACGTCACAACGCAGGTGCTTGGTTTATTGAGCAAATTGCACATCACTACAATTGCACTTTAAAACATGATCTTAAATATCACGGCCTAACGGGCAAAGTGATAATCCAAAAACAAGAATTTAAACTATTGATCCCCACCACATTTATGAATTTAAGTGGAAAATCAGTAGGTAGCTTAGCAAATTTCTTTAAAATCCCTGTTGAAAATATTTTAGTTGCTCATGATGAGTTAGATTTAGATCCAGGCATTGCTAAATTTAAAAAAGGCGGTGGACATGGTGGACATAATGGTCTCAAAGATATTATTAGCAAAATGGCAAATAAAAAAGACTTTATGAGACTACGCATTGGCATTGGACATCCAGGTCATCGAGAACAAGTTACAGGTTGGGTATTAGGTAAAGCACCAAAATCTGAGCAAGAATTGATGGATGCAGCGATAGATGAAGCCGTACGTTGTTTAGAGATTTTAGCAAAAGATGGTGTGCTCAAAGCACAAAACAGATTACATTCATTCAGACCATAAATTAATTGGTTAGATTGTCAAAATAAAAGGTATCCTCAAATGGGTTTTAAATGTGGCATCGTCGGTTTGCCTAATGTTGGTAAATCAACACTCTTCAACGCGTTAACAAAAGCTGGCATCGAAGCTGCTAACTTTCCATTTTGTACGATTGAACCAAATACAGGTGTAGTGCCTGTTCCAGATTCACGTCTTGATCAACTCGCTGAGATTGTTCAACCACAAAAAATCTTACCAACTACAATGGAATTTGTAGATATTGCAGGCTTAGTGAAAGGTGCATCTCAAGGAGAAGGTTTAGGTAATAAGTTTCTGGCTAATATACGTGAAACTGATGCCATTGGTCATGTTGTTCGTTGTTTCCAAGATGATAATATCGTTCACGTTTCTGGTGATATTAAACCTGAAGATGATATTGATGTTATCAACACTGAGTTGGTACTTGCTGACATGGAAAGCACTGATCGCGCTATATTCAGAATTGCTAAAAAAGCTAAAGGTGGCGATAAAGATGCTAAAGTTGAATCTGCAGTACTTGAGAAAGTTAAAGTTCATTTAGATCAAGGTTTAATTTTACGTTCACTTGAGCTTACAAAAGAAGAATATGCAGCAATTGAGTATATTAATTTCTTAACGATTAAACCGACTATGTATATCGCTAATGTAAGTGAAGATGGTTTTGAAAATAATCCATACCTTGATAAAGTTAGAGCAATTGCTAAAATAGAAGGTTCTGTAGTAGTAGCCGTATGCGCAGCTATTGAATCCGAACTATCTGAACTTGATGATGAAGATAGATTAGAGTTTATGACTGATTTAGGTTTAGAAGAGCCTGGTTTAGATCGTGTGATCCGCGGCGGTTACGATTTATTAAATCTACAAACTTATTTTACCGCAGGTGTTAAAGAAGTACGTGCTTGGACTATTTCTAAAGGTGATACTGCACCACAGGCTGCAGGTAAGATTCATACTGATTTTGAAAAAGGCTTTATTCGTGCTCAAACAATTGCTTTTGAAGATTACATCGAATTTAAAGGTGAAAACAAAGCAAAAGAAGCAGGAAAAATGCGTCAAGAAGGTAAAGACTACATTGTTAAAGATGGCGATGTATTAAACTTCTTATTTAACGTTTAATCTAAAAATATTTAAAAACCCGCACTAGCGGGTTTTTTATGCCTAAAATATCTCTTAATATTAAGGGATATCGATTCAACATTTTAAAATATAACTTTCCCCTTCTCTACTCATCAAATTATAAGCTAATGGTATAAGTATTATTTATCTTCAAATTAAAATTTTTATATTAGAAATTTGACATTCTATCACTCGGCTTTTTTATAACTGCCATAAGTTTCTAGAAAATATTTTTATAGTCGTTTAATATTATTTTCTGATACGATCTTAAAAGTTGTAAAAGCTAATCAATTTAATACCTTTTAAAGTGAGCTGAATAACAATAAATAATCCTATTATGTATTCTTTTTTTAATCAGTTAGTTTAAATTTCCTGCAAACGGCCCTTTCATGACACTTTTTTTAAAAAAAGTTGTTGACGCAATTGAGGGTTATCCGCATAATACGCCCGCACCGCAGAGATGCTTAAGAAATGGCTACTTAGCTCAGCTGGTTAGAGCACATCACTCATAATGATGGGGTCACAGGTTCAAATCCCGTAGTAGCCACCATTACTATCTTTGCATGCATAAAACTAAAAGTTTCTTTTTTGAAACTGGTGTCGCGGAAGTGGCGGAATTGGTAGACGCGCTGGATTTAGGTTCCAGTATCGTAAGATGTGAGAGTTCAAGTCTCTCTTTCCGCACCATTTAGTTTTAATTGATTATTTTTGGGATATCGCCAAGCGGTAAGGCACCGGGTTTTGATCTCGGCATTCCCAGGTTCAAATCCTGGTATCCCAGCCAATTTTTAATTAAAGTGAGTGATAATCAAAAATAAAATATGGCTACTTAGCTCAGCTGGTTAGAGCACATCACTCATAATGATGGGGTCACAGGTTCAAATCCCGTAGTAGCCACCATTTTAAAGTTTAATAGAAACTTAAAATCTATTATTATTTCAATGTAATGTATTGAAGTGCGGAAGTGGCGGAATTGGTAGACGCGCTGGATTTAGGTTCCAGTATCGCAAGATGTGAGAGTTCAAGTCTCTCTTTCCGCACCATTCTTGATTTGAATTAAAACAATCTGCAACAAAGTTATTTTTAGGGATATCGCTAAACGGTAAAGTAGAAGAGACCTTTTGATCTCGCTATTTCTCCCAGGCT
>NZ_NQMR01000420.1 GCF_002276045.1 Pseudoalteromonas sp. NBT06-2
GCGCCCTAAATTCAAGGCCAGTAAATTAGATAAAAGCACAGATAATGAAAAGCCTGAAAATGAAACTGGTACATCCAATAACAAGCGTCCAGGCTCGGCCAAAAAAAGTAAAAATAAATACTTAGTCATCCACCAGGATAAAGTCATTCAACCTGATTGCGAGCTACCTGAAGGCATGAGTTTTAAGGGCTACCGAGATTATATCGTTCAAGAACTGGAAATTAAGCCGCATAATATACGCTATCGTTTGGCTTACTATCAGCTACCGAATGGCTCGACTGTTACCGCCACTTTACCGGATGGACTAGCAGGGCAACACTTTGGCATACAGCTGAGAAGCTATATCCTTTATCAGTACCACCAATGCCAGGTGACGCAACCTTTGCTGCTGGAACAACTCAGAGAATGGGGTGTTGATATTTCCAGCGGACAACTTAACCGCCTTCTGACAGAAAAACACACCGATTTCCATATAGAAAAGGATGACTTACTGGAAAA
>NZ_NQMR01000421.1 GCF_002276045.1 Pseudoalteromonas sp. NBT06-2
TATTTATTTTCGAGGTAGTTCCAGGGCAGGTAATTTTCTGAATTGCCTTTAACTTGCTCGCTGTCTCGTTGCAATACGGTGAAGTAATCGAATACATTAATCCCTGATTCACTCGCCGTCGCTATGACTGACGTGACAACATCACCAATCGTAGCGCCTAGCAGTATTTTGTGGAACATCCCATTTTTCCTATCCCGCACTACGATTTTTAACATGGCTTCGATTTGGTTATTATCAATTATTGCCCCTTCAACCCGGCAGAAATAGGTGAGTCCGTCATAGTGTTTGATGAAGTATTTAACCGCGTGGCCTAAGCTGCTATTTTCTTCTATATCACCTTTACCTAAACGCTGCTCGCCCCAACTTTTTATTTCTTCCATGATAGGTTGTGAATGCCTTTGATGATAAACCAAACGCTCAACTGGCGTGAGTGCCTCATCCTTAGTATGTTGATCGTTGACCCAGATTTCTTCATAGCGGTTGAGT
>NZ_NQMR01000422.1 GCF_002276045.1 Pseudoalteromonas sp. NBT06-2
TTTTTTAGCTGCTTATTTTCATGTTTGTATATTTGTGCCTGTTTTAAATCAGCTTTTTTCTGTTCTTTTGAACTTTTAAAGCTCTGTAAACATTCTATTTTCCAGGTTTTAACTTGTTCGGGATAAATGCCTTTCTCACGACAATACTGGCTAAGCTCTGCCTCGGTAAAAGAAGCGGTTTCTACAATTACTGAAAACTTCATTTCAGCAGACCAATTCGTTATTGGCAAATGTTTATCTGGCACTGATGATTCTCTATCTCTTGCTATATTGAGCCAAGAATACAGTGTTTGGAAATGAATTCCTTCTTCAATTGAAACTTCTCTAACTGGACGACTCTCAGGAGGAAGTAACTTTTTTAAAATTGCAGCTTTTCTTTCTGTTGAATATTTAGACAAAACGTTCTAACTTACCGCCCCCTAGTGATTGTTAACTATACAAAAATAAGGAGTGACAACAATCCTGACACAGGGGG
>NZ_NQMR01000423.1 GCF_002276045.1 Pseudoalteromonas sp. NBT06-2
AGCTTGGCGATATCAAGTGAAATGGCCTGCTCTTTACCAGTATCATCGGTTTCATAAAAGCGAATAAAGCGACATGAATCTACTACATCAACAGACTGTGCGATTAAGTCCATGGCCTTTTGCCATTTACCTGAATCATCTGATATTTCATATTTGCGTAGGCTTAAAATACGTTGCGGGTTGATGGTGCCTTCTTTATCTGTATTGAACACATTATTCACAATCACCTGAATATTGTGATTACCATTTTGTGTCCATTTATCCAGGCATTGATCTATTAAATCTTTTGCCAGTTGTAACTCAGGACCAAGTTCAATTCGCTCTTGGTTTTGTAGCGTCACTTTGAGCGTGTGATCGAATGAGCGCAAAGTAATATTGCCTTTTTTACCGCCCAGTTTTACGTCATGTTCTTGGGCTAACAATTCAATAAAGGCATCCGCTTCATCCATTTGTTTTTCTTTAAATTCAGCCAG
>NZ_NQMR01000424.1 GCF_002276045.1 Pseudoalteromonas sp. NBT06-2
TCAAAATAACTAAGTCTGCTCGGCTTTTTCCGAGCAAAATATCAATGCCAATATGGGTATAGTTAATGTATAAAATAAAAATTCAAGTTTATATCTGGGATGGAGATTCAATCGAAAATTCTGAGCAATGGACAGTTGCTTGCAAAAATATTGAAATACCATTCCCACCATTCCATGACCTAAAAATTGATTTTGAGACTGAGAAAGAGCGTAAAATCAAGAGTGTAACTTGGAATATTGATAATCAAACTTTTAGTTGTGAGTTGTATGAACAGTTTTGCTACTTAGGTGTTGATGATCTTATGTTTGATGAATGGGTTGAAGATTTTGAAGATAATGGCTGGTTAATTAATGGTCCGCATAAAAATAATGTCTGATTTGATAGTTGGAGGTATTTAAAGCCTCATACTAAGTCAGCCGTACAAAACACCCCCAGACTGATGCGGCTATCTGCATCAAAA
>NZ_NQMR01000425.1 GCF_002276045.1 Pseudoalteromonas sp. NBT06-2
ATAATTTTAGCTATAAATATCCTAAAGGTGTACCTCATAAATTTAACGAAGAAAAACAAGCCGATTTTATTGAGAAATACACAGAATTAAAAGCACAAGCAGTTGATGAGCCAATATTATTTATGGATGCTATGCACCCAACCCAAGCGACAAAAGTAAGTTGCGGTTGAATAAGAAAAGGGCATGATAAAGAGATTGAAACGACTGGTAGTCGAACACGGTTAAACCTTGTT
>NZ_NQMR01000426.1 GCF_002276045.1 Pseudoalteromonas sp. NBT06-2
GACTGGTAGTCGAACACGGTTAAACCTTGTTGGTGCTATTGATTTGAATAATTTATCGGCAGCTCAAGTTAAGCGTTATGAAAAAGTGAATAGTGAGACTATCCAACACTTTTTCACGGAGTTACGAGCTCATAATGGCAGTGATAATCGAATTCATTTGATTTTAGATGGAGCGGGTTATCACCGAGCACAAGTTGTTAAAGATAAAGCAAATGA
>NZ_NQMR01000427.1 GCF_002276045.1 Pseudoalteromonas sp. NBT06-2
CCTAAGCATAATCCCGCCCTGGGTGTAGAGGGTGATAAAGCAACCAGAAATTATAAATTGATATGTAACATATTAAATATAGAACAATTATACATATGTGTAGCTGTTTATTGTGGGTAATCAGGTAAGTTTATAGCCCACAGGGTACTTGTTTGCGTAGTTATCAGTTGGCCCCCACTCCTTAAATGATCAAGCTTCACCCTTAAAATCTATACATTATTGGCGAATAGCGTCGTATTTTGATCAAACTTTATTGTCTGCTGACAACCGTAAAAAAGCTGGTGACTTGGCCAGTGATTTACTAAATGATGATTGGAGTTCTAATACTGCTTAATAATATATTTCCCAAAACTGTTTTAATAAGTATGAATTTAGACTATTATTGAATTATAGTTTAAATATGGATTATAGTTAACTTGAACGTGAGGCTCTGTTTAAGTTGA
>NZ_NQMR01000428.1 GCF_002276045.1 Pseudoalteromonas sp. NBT06-2
TCTGCCACTTTAACTATAATACCCACATCGCTAAGCAACTCTAAGACGAGCTCTTGATTTAACTCGTTATCTTCCACAAGCAGAATTTTGGCACCTTCAAGCTTTTGCGCATTCTCTATTTCATGATTTACTTTATTGATTTCTCTTTTGCCAACTACTTGATGACCCAACGATGCCATAATCACATTCACCAAGGCTGATGGTGAGAAGGGTTTGGCCAAAATAGTACTAAAAGATACGTTTTTAGCTTGCTGAATCGCCTCTTCACGATCATAGGCTGTCATCAGTATAATAGGGACATTTACTCTTTTTTGTTTAATTATTCGGGCTGTTTCAATACCATCCAATTTTGGCATTTGCCAGTCGATAAAAATTAAATCAACTACTCGATTTTGTTCGATGAGGTTGATAGCTTCTATACCTGAACTGGCTTCAATTGT
>NZ_NQMR01000429.1 GCF_002276045.1 Pseudoalteromonas sp. NBT06-2
ATGCGCCCTTTTGTATATTTACACACATAGCAATTTCTAACTCCTTCCCTCAATTTAAAATAAATTAAAGCTGTCATTTACATTTGTTAACAAAGTAGGTTTGAGTTTTTATCTTTTCTTGCTAGAGGCTTACGTTTATTTCACTCTTAAAGTGAATATACTTATTTAATTTTGTTACTAATTTGTTTCTTTTTTTCGTAAGTCATTTTATAGTGGGCAGATAACACCATTAACACCAATTTTTATTTATAAAATTAAAAGTACATAATAATTATTCCAGGGAAAAAAATATGTCGATGAATATCATTAAAAAGTCAGCAGTTGCATTAGCTGTAACAGGCGCTTTATTTTCGGTAAGCCAAGCAAGCGCTTCAAATATTTCAGTTTCTAAATTAGATCAAGTCCCAACTCAAATAAAAAAAATTGATTCTA
>NZ_NQMR01000043.1 GCF_002276045.1 Pseudoalteromonas sp. NBT06-2
ATTTTTAATTAAAGTGAGTGATAATCAAAAATAAAATATGGCTACTTAGCTCAGCTGGTTAGAGCACATCACTCATAATGATGGGGTCACAGGTTCAAATCCCGTAGTAGCCACCATTTTAAAGTTTAATAGAAACTTAAAATCTATTATTATTTCAATGTAATGTATTGAAGTGCGGAAGTGGCGGAATTGGTAGACGCGCTGGATTTAGGTTCCAGTATCGCAAGATGTGAGAGTTCAAGTCTCTCTTTCCGCACCATTCTTGATTTGAATTAAAACAATCTGCAACAAAGTTATTTTTAGGGATATCGCTAAACGGTAAAGTAGAAGAGACCTTTTGATCTCGCTATTTCTCCCAGGCTCA
>NZ_NQMR01000430.1 GCF_002276045.1 Pseudoalteromonas sp. NBT06-2
CTTGCTAAAGCGATTACAATATATGCTAAAAGTGGTGGGACTACCGATAAATGATGTTATAAAAAAGCAAGTGAATTGTCCGCGGTGCGCGCATGAAATGACACTGTACGCAATGCGATTAGGGAATAAGGTTGTATTTGGGCCGACGATGTAAAACAAGGATGTGACGCGTGCAAATGATTTGCAATAACCGTAAGTAAAACAAAAATAGGAGTAAGTTTATAAAATAAAAACAACATAATAACAATGAGGTATTACGGTATAATACACGTTATTTTTAGAGGCAATTTAAAAAATAACACCGTCATACTTGGCCTCGCTCGGCCATAAAAACAAGATATGTGCCAGCGAATAATCCTACCTAAAAGTCAATTCTATTTATTTACTATATAAGTACGGGCTTGTCCAACAACAGGATTAAGTCGCGGC
>NZ_NQMR01000431.1 GCF_002276045.1 Pseudoalteromonas sp. NBT06-2
TTTAGGTGAAATTAATTTCTATGGCAAATAAGGGTTGTGGCAGATATTAAAAAATAGTTTTCGCGCTGTCTTCTCTTATGGTCAATGGATCACAATAAAAAAGACGATAGATCACATACATCTTCAACTCATTAAATTATTGTTTGTCTCAAGATTATTCTTTCTGGGATTTAACTTGGCATCACAACTTAAAAGTAAAAAGCATCTCAATTTTAAAACGCTTAGAAAGTCTCTATCTCAATGCTTTTCCTTAATTAAAGATAAACGCCAACAGAGCAAATGCGATTATAGCCAGCATGATGCCTTGATGAGCGCTTTCGCGTGTATGTTTTTTCAAGACCCTTCTTTATTACATTTTCAAAAACGACTTGAGCAAAAACATCAACGCAATAATTTAAAAAACATTTTTGATGTAACGAATATCC
>NZ_NQMR01000432.1 GCF_002276045.1 Pseudoalteromonas sp. NBT06-2
TAATTTCACCTAAAACTGCTGTTCATACCTTGATAACCACAACCGATATCAAAAATAAGAGAATAAATTTTATCCTACAAATACACAACCCAAAAACCGTGCCATGTAAAATCGCACCTACAAAACACAATACCCACTCCGTCATTCCCTAGTTGTCTTATCAGGGACCTTATTTTGAATTTGCCTTTAAACTCAGCAAAAGAACGCCAATATTCAACGTATAACTCAACGTAGGCTCGATTTTACATCGCGCATGTTTAAGATCCATGCTGGGAGCAATTACCGATAACATCACGTATCTCTATATACTCCACATCCCGTGTTTTTTAAGAATAATGCTGAAAAAAGCTTTTAAATGTCGTTATTTTAAGTATATGCATTTGATTTGTAAACATTCTATTAATTAAGTGATCTAA
>NZ_NQMR01000433.1 GCF_002276045.1 Pseudoalteromonas sp. NBT06-2
GCCGCTAAACGCTCCGTTTTATCATCCCATTCAACCACGGTACCTAAACGCTCACCGTTATCGCTTATTACCGGGGTCGCTATCAAACCAAAGGTCATCTCACCCAATTCTAAGTCTGTAGTATAAACATCTGTTAACTTATCTAAAATACCTCGCTGGTGTGCTGGGTTTTTATGGAAATCATCAACACAAGTACCTATTAGCTTATCTACATTAAAGTTTGGTAATAATTCTTGTAGCTGTTTCTCACGACTGCGAAGCATCGCTTTAACTGCATCATTAATATAAATAATATTTAAGTCTGCATCTGCCATCATCACACTGGCCTGACAGACATCCAATGCACTGGTGGTTCTTTGGTTAGCATTGGCAATGTCTTCAGCAATTTTTTCTGCCGCTAAACGCTCTGTT
>NZ_NQMR01000434.1 GCF_002276045.1 Pseudoalteromonas sp. NBT06-2
GGTGACCATTGTCCATGTTTCTGATGTGCAATTGGCATATGTTCATCGTTTGTTGTATGCCCGCCAATACGGTGAGATCTTGGATGCACAGCGACTTGTTGGCCTTGATGATAAAGTCTGACCAACTCGCCACTGATATGGGCTTCAAGCTTCTGTTTTATCAATAGATGTGGCACAGAGTAATAATGTTTGTCTGCTTCGATATGATAATCGATATGCACCTTAACCTGTTTTATCTGGGTAAAACGATATGGTTCAAGGGGTAATGGTTTAAGAACTGGCTTATCTAACAACTCAAATTGGGACTGTCGTGAGCCTGGATGCTTCTTCATCTGGCGATGATTTAAGTCAGTTAACAGTTCACTGATCCGTAAATTTAGCTGGCGTAAACTAAAGAATGTT
>NZ_NQMR01000435.1 GCF_002276045.1 Pseudoalteromonas sp. NBT06-2
TTTTTAGGGTACTGTGACGGTAACTTCATTTGCTGATGTTGGTTGATTGCCTCTAACATTTTTGCTCGCCAGACTTTTGCGAGTGTAAATTCATTAAATAGAAACTGCTTATTACCTTTATGCCATTGGTTTTTATCAGCATCATAATAGCCACATGGCATGATGACATGAATGTGTGGATGCAAATCACGACGACGGTTGTGGGTATGTAATACCATAGTGAAACCAATGTCAGCTTTAAACTGTTGTTTAGCAAACCCTTTGAGTACATTGGTCACCATTTTAAACATCTTTTGATATAAAGCTTTTGGCTGATATTGCGCTAATGCTCTAAACTCAAAAGGTAAAGTACATGCGACCATAAAATAATGTTCTGGTCAACTCAAACCGCA
>NZ_NQMR01000436.1 GCF_002276045.1 Pseudoalteromonas sp. NBT06-2
GATTTGTTAGAGTTGTTTCTTGAAACAGCTAAAAAGAAACATGTATCTTCCATTGATTTGTTATAACCGGATATATTAATTAAGTTGACCGGGCATGTTAATATTTACTTAGGAATCAAGGTTTTGCACTCAATTGCGCAGCAATATAAGCGTAGCGAAACCAAACCATATCAACCTTATCAATAATGTTGACAGGGAAGCGCTCTAAACCTCACCACAAAGTTAAATGCCCCTCTTAATTAGCCAAAGCATAGTTAAACAATCGCAAGTTCTCAGCGCGCCTTAGCTAACTCTATTCATAAATTGCATAGTGCATTCTCTGGTATTCAGTTGGACTGAATATCTATGCACCCCCCAATAACTAATAGGGGGGGAGCGACTGCATA
>NZ_NQMR01000437.1 GCF_002276045.1 Pseudoalteromonas sp. NBT06-2
GCTGGCGGCCTACGGCTACCAGGAGATTCGTCTTCCCATCGTCGAGCGCACCGAGCTGTTCGCGCGCGGCATCGGCGAAGTGACCGACATCGTCGAAAAAGAGATGTACACCTTCGCCGACCGCAACGACGACAGCCTCACCCTGCGCCCGGAAGGCACCGCCGGCTGCGTGCGCGCCGCCGAACAGCACGGGCTGCTCTACAACCAGACCCAGCGGCTCTGGTACACCGGCCCCATGTTCCGCTACGAGCGGCCCCAGGCCGGCCGCAGCCGCCAGTTCCACCAGATCGGCGTGGAAACCTTCGGCATCGCCACCCCGGACATCGACGCGGAAGTGATCCTGCTCACCGCCCGGCTGTGGAAAGAGCTGGGCCTGAGCGACCA
>NZ_NQMR01000438.1 GCF_002276045.1 Pseudoalteromonas sp. NBT06-2
CACGAACGTAAAACCAATATACAAACCCACGACATTACAAAAATAGATGGCAACCAGGTTAATGAAATAATGGGCGCCTTAAAATGTGTTGTAGGTGAAAAAGCATTAATTACTGCATTAGATAACGTATTAATTGGCAGTAAAAAACAAGTAAACATCAAGGCCCACGACAACATGAACTTAGAAACACTCAAAACCTTACATGCTAAAGCCACAGAACTGGCAAAAGTAGAAGGCGAAACAGTGTGGTTAGGTAATAATTCAGTTAATGCCGTTCAAATATTATTAGACTTAATAAGCCTAGTAAAAAATATGAATACAGAACTAGAAACCCACGGCCACACAAAAGCAGGGGCAGGGCCACCCATTACAAAAGCGGC
>NZ_NQMR01000439.1 GCF_002276045.1 Pseudoalteromonas sp. NBT06-2
AGTAATCCCATTATTTTTCCTCACTTAACTTTTAATAAATTAGCTAAAAATGCTTTTGGGTTTTGTGCTATAAATTGCACTAGCTTGTTAAATCCCTCTAAAATATGGGGTGCTGCATAGGCCGTTACACCAATTACACCAGTGGTTAAATCATCATTAAAGTGTCGCCAGTCACAAAAAGCAGCGGCTAAATAGGCGGCAAATACCGCCACTAAAACCGACATAACATAATGAAAAAACGTAAACTTTTTACCGCTTATATACATTTGCACCGCAGCTGCGAGCAGCGACAATATACACAATCGCCCCCATTGCTTTACAAATTCTAAAAGGTCCATCCAATTCATGTTATATCCTTATTCATCATCGTCATTTT
>NZ_NQMR01000044.1 GCF_002276045.1 Pseudoalteromonas sp. NBT06-2
TAATTTCACCTAAAACTGCTGTCTAGTTAAGCTTTATTGAGGGATTATTTTTACTTAATAATAACCCTAAAAACTGTAGGCGGTATTAAATTATTCTTGAGAAAATGCATTCATCATTTTTTGCCCTAAATCAACATGGTGTTGCATTGTTGAAAACTGTCTAGTAACACCTTCAGGACCAAATGCATATACAGGTACTGGTGCAGCAGTATGTGTGCCTGTTCCCCATACTGTATTTTGATCTGCACCTAATGTACGCGCAATTAGGTTTGCGTGAAGTTCATCACCATATACATAAAATTCTTTAAAATCATTGACTTTAGGGAATTCTACTGCTGATAGATATTTATGTTCTGCAACATAATATTCATTATCTTCTCGCTCAGCGATATGTGCTGATTGTTCAGGCGTTACTTTAAAGTTACTGTAGTTATTAATCGCTTCAGACCATTGTTCACCCGTAGTATTACTGAAATCCCAATCAGAATTCACTTGGCTCATCATGTCATAAAATGTGCCTGTTTGTGCATATACACGATCAAGTTTGTTCAAAGAACCAAAGTTAAAGTTAGGTTTATAATCTTTACCTTGCATACCATCACCAGATAATGTTTGTGCTTCTGGTAATTCTTTTCGTGAATAACTAAAGCCAAAACTACCCGTTTCATGATCAGCAGTGACAACAACTAAAGTATCTTCTCTATCTTTAACCCATTCATAAACGGCATCAACAGCTTCATCAAATTTAAGTAGTTCATGTAACATCCAACCTGTATCATTTACATGACCAGCCCAATCAATTTGACCACCTTCTACCATTAAGAAAAAACCGTCATCATCGTTAGATAAAATATCTAACGCTTTTAATGTCATATCACGAAGAGATGGCTGTGTACAGCTGTTATCTTTTTTACAAGCAGAATAAGCAATGCCATCAGCCATACCTGAATTTGAGAATAAACCCAGTAACTTTTCACCTTCAACTGCATCTAGCTGTGCACCATCAAATGCTAAGCTATAACCAAAATCATTTTTAGCTTCTAGTATAATATTACGCTCATCACTACGTTTCGATTTTTTATATGTACTAGTAGGTAAACCTAACTTGGCCATTGCAGTGCGTTTAGCTTCATCCGTTTTAATATCTGACGGAAGAAATACACGAGCACCACCGGAAAGTAATACGTCTACATTACCAGAGCTAACTAATTCAGTTGCAATTTCGGCTTCTTGTGATCTATGTGGTTGATGAGAAGCAAATGCAGCTGGTGTTGCATGAGTTATACGTGTATCAGATACTAAACCAGTTGCTTTGCCCATGGCTTTTGCTTTTTCTAGAATAGTTTGTACTTTGTTACCATTAATATCTAAACCAATCATTTCAGAACCAGCGGCCAATCCTGTAGCTAATTGTGTTGCTGAACACGCAGAATCAACAACTAAGCTACCTGATGTACCATGAGGTGCATTAAGTGATAAACCCATTTGTCCAGCATTGGCAAATTTTGATAAAGCAGTTGTATTGTTTTTTGAATTATAAATAGATTGTGGCGCACGACGCGCATATTCTTCCAATAAACCAACTTGTTGAGCACCCATACCATCACCTATCATTAAAATAACATTTTTAACTTGAGTCACTTCAACAGGTGGTACTTCTTTAATAACTTCAACTACCTTGAACACCTCAACAGTTTTTTCGTCATCATTGCAGCCAGATAATAAAATAGTTGCAACAGTTAAAGCTAAAATACTTTTTTTCATGTTGTAAAACCTTGGTTTGATATTTTTGATTTAATAAATATTTTCACGCAAGATTAAAGGACATATATGACAAATTAATGGCATATATGTTTCATTTTTAAGTAAAAACTCTAATTTTAATCTTTATTTTTGTTAATACCTTTATTACGAATGCGTTTTACATTTAAATTCAGTAAATGACGTAAAAAATATCGAAATATTATTTTTTTAATACCTGAAAGATTACTACCAATCAAAGCATAAAAATCATCAGGTTGAGTGTAAATACCAAAATCATCGGCTATGCCTTCGCTTTGTATATAAGTATCGCCACCTTTAAAATCTATATTAGGTGAGGCTAAACACTTGGTAGCGATACCAAAACCTGAAAATTCATTACATTGATCTGCAAAGTTATTTTGTACCTGAGTTAAAAAAGCTTTATCGATAATATAACCTTCAAGATTTATCCACCGTCCATCTAAATATACTTCCACCCAGCTATGAATAATACGTTCAGGTACCAAGGAAAATAAATAATTAGGTATCGCACCACGCTGTAGTTCATTATAAATTGTAAAACCATGAAAACGGCTGGAGACTCCAACAGATCTTAATAATGCGATTAATAAAGTACCTTTGGTATTACATTGACCATAACCATCTCGGAGAACTTGACTAGCTGCAAGGCGATCATCTGCGTTGTAACCGAATTTAATCTCATCACGGACAAAAGTGTAAATTGCAGCAATGGCGTCAAATTGTGATAACTTACACCATTGTTTGTCCGTAATTAAGTTTTGTATATTAGAACAATGGAAGTCCAACATCGGTGTTATTAACAATAAGTCTTTTGATAAATGAGTCATCGATTTTTCCTAGAGCTTAGATTTACGACTAGCATAAATATTTTAACTAATAGAAAATTGAATAAACTGGCTATCTTTTAAAAATAATGCGGGCCTGTTTTATTGTCATGCCAAACATATTCTTGAATGTACGACTCAGATGGGCACTATCTGAAAAACCAGCTTTATAGGCCGCTTCAGTTGCTGAGGATTTTTTTAAAATCGCTGTTATTGCGCACATCATTCTTCGCCATAATAAATAAGGTCGCCATGAAATACCTAGCTCTTGACTAAATAAATGTAAAAATCGGCTTTGTGATAATGCTAATTGATCCGCAACTTCAGATGCACGCCAAGTGGCGGGTTTTATACAATCATTTTTTAAACATTCATCTAATTGAGATATGATTTGCTGTATACGTTTATCAATGACTGTAGAGTGATTGTTAAATAATACCCTAATGGGCAGGTTTAGATTTTTGAATAAAGGTTTTAAATTTATTTTTAAGTCATTTTCACTTTTATTCTCATGACAACTAGTGAAATATGGTACTTCGAATACTTTATAATCTTGGGTTTGTAAAATAAGATAGAGGGCTTCACCTAAGTGACTTTTTGGCTCTATAAGTAAAACCCAACCTTCAGTCATTTTTAGTTGATGTGGTATTTTTGAGTTAATGATAACGGGTTGTGTAATATTATTACCATTTATTAAACATAAAGAATCAGATTTAGGCCAAATAACTTGAATTGCTTGATGAGTGTGAAGTGCTGCATCTAAGCTCGCACCATAAATAATCACGATACCTGTTTGAATCCAAACAGTCGGTTTATTTATACTCTTTACCTTTGAACTGATAATTGTTTATATCGATTTGTTATTATTTTGTTGTGAAAATAATAACATAAATGCGCCAGCCATAATTGCGATATCTGCGACATTAAAAATACCCGTTCTAATGGATCCTAAACCAAGATTAAGGAAGTCGATAACTGCGCCATTATTCATTATACGATCGTAAAAATTACTCATTCCACCAGAAAATACCAATGATAATGCAATGATAGATGTCAGATGCTGTTTTGAGTTGGAAACTAAATAGATAAATAAACCCAATAAAAATGCACCAACCATTACGACAAAAATCAAAAATCGCGTGTGTTCTGATAGACTGTTTCCCAGTCCTAAAAAAGCGCCTATGTTTTCTGTATAACCAATTCTAATAAAGTCATTTAAGTAACTTGTCATTTGAAATTTAGGCAAATACTGCGAAGCGAGTAACTTAGTGCCCTGATCACAGCCTACAGATGAGAGTGTAATAAAAAAAATAATAATGAATCTTTTCCAAGTATCCATTTATGTTTTTCCTTGTGTTTACCACTGTCGCCATTGCGTAGTTATATCATGATCAAATTTTAATCGTGCGGCTGTGATAACTTTATTTATGAATTTACATATTTCTTCGCACTGATCTGTTTCTATTAAACTGTGAGCGCATTTAGTGTTTAAATCATTTAAAGAGAATACTAATTCTTTAATCTCGTATGTCGCAGTTTCTATCGTTTGAGGCTCTGATGCCATGAATGTCATAAACTCTAATAATATTGTTATACACTGTGCTACATCATCAGAGGTATATTCAGGAGCTTCTTCACCATCAATATAATCTAACATGCCATATTGAATACTTTTTAGTAAGGTTTTCAATTTATTTTCCTTATGGATAAAGTTCGCTAGGTTACGTGATTTAATATTAAAAAACAATTTAATGGCTAAGTGATACAGTAAAAGCATGGAGTTAATAGAATGAATTTAATAATCCAATTTAATTTCAAATTTCTCAGAAACCTCATAATTTATAAAAAATAGAGTTCGATGTTATTTTTGTTCCGGTTCTCTCATAGTTCGAATTTTACTAACATATACTAATGTAATATCAGTAAGGGCTAAATGTTTGTTTTTATCATATATACAAGCGCCAAAGATATCGACTAAGTCATGAATGCCAGCTGTTCCTGTAAAATATTTTAGTATTAAAATGTGTTTATTTTCAGAAGGGATTTCTACTGAGATAAATTTAGGTATTCCAGTAAAATACATAATTTTTTATGATCTTTGTTTCGTGCAGATTGTATTTTTAGCACCACTCTACAATATCGATTGCCTCTCGGGCTTGTGCTAAAGTGCAGTCAGTTTTTACAATTAACTGATTAAGTGTGATGAGTGGTTCTTGTTTGATTAAATTAACAAGTTCATTAACTGATAATTGCGGTTTATGTTTTTCTAGCTCACTAATAAACCATTGCCAGCTTGGTTCTTCTACTTGTTGAGCTTTATATAAAATTTCACTTATTTGTGAACAATCAGCTTGTAGTATCCAATTACGAGAGCGACCTTTACGTTTAAGTAAAGCACCAGTGTTGAGAACTAAAACTTTGAGTTGCGTACGGTCTTGTGTTCTTCGTACAAAACTATTAAGTGGAATTTCTATCATAAAGTTACATTAAACTGAGCTAATGAGTCTATTCTAAACTTTATTTTATATTTTTCAAAATACATATAACCTCAGGTTATGACTGTTTGGTGTAAATGCATTGTGTGATGTTTAAAATGCGTGTTAATGTTCAAATTCCAACAATCGAAGATAATAATTATGAATAAAAATCTGTTGTTAACCTGTATTGCTTTAAGTTTAGCTATTGTAAGTGCATGTAAAACAGTTTCAGCTATTGATGAAACAGGTAAAGTGAATATAACAGGCTCCTTAGTGAATGAGCAGCAACAAGCACTTAAAAATGTAAAACTTGTGATCAATGGTCAAAGCTTTAATACAGATAGTAATGGTAATTACAGTGCTTGGGTTTCGCCAGAAGATATTTATTCATTAAAATTTTCAACGAATAATTATTACACGGCTATTCAAACATTTAGTCATTATGAGCTGACACAGCAGAATATGAATATTCAGCCCATTGAATTAGTACAAAAAGTAAAAGGGCGTACTTTATTTGCTTTTGGTGGCGATGTCATGATGGGTCGACGTTTTGCAAAACCTAAATTTGATAACGCAGTTATTATTGAAGCTGACAGTAAAGCGCAAGATACAAAATCGATTGTTGAGCATATGCGCCCTTATATGAGCTTGGCTGATATGGCTGCTGTAAATTTAGAAACCCAGATTTCACACACGCAACCTTCAGAGCGCGCACCTAAGTCGGTCACTTTTTATTCTCCACCCGAAACACTAACTGCACTTGAATGGGCTGGTATCGACTTTGTGACATTAGGTAATAATCATACTTATGATTATATGGATTCCGGTTTAAAATCTACATTGAAATATCTTGAAAAAAGTGTGCTTAATTATGCCGGTGCAGGTATCAATAAAAAACAAGCACTTAAAGCACACAGACAAAATCTCAATGGCACAGATTACGCGTTTTTAGGTTATGTAGGCTGGGAAGGCGGTTTTACGCCAAACCAAACAGCCTCGCATGATAAAGGCGGCGCAGCTTTTGGTTCTATGCAAAATATTGTTGATTCTGTAAGTCGTGAAGCAGCTGATAAGCAGGCAACTATCGTGCAATACCATGGTAGTTTAGAGTATAAAACTGAACCGACTTTAGTCACTGAGCAAAGACTAAAAACAGCGATAGATTCTGGCGCTGATATGGCAATAGCGCATCATCCACATGTCACCCAAGGCTTTGAGATATATAATGATAAACTGATAGCTTACTCTATGGGTAACTTTATCTTTGATCAGTACTTTTATTCAACGCCACATTCATTTGTTTTATATGTGTGGATGGATGGCGATAAATTACATCGTGCAGAAGTAGTACCAGTCTATTTAAAAGGTTACAAACCAACGCCTGCCACAGGCATGCATAGATACACTGTATTAAAACGTTTAGATCAATTATCACAAAAACGGGGGGTAAAATTAGGCGTATCAGGTGGCCATGGCGTTATCACACCTATTAATTCATTTATAGCTTCTAAAAGTGAAATTACTTTAAAAGCGATAAAAGAACAAACTGTTTTTCCGCTTTATCACACCCAATGGCAGCAAAATATTATTAATGTTTCAAGTGATGATAAAGACTTAACTTATCGGTTAGGTGTTAATTTAGTAAATGGTTCTGACTTTGAAAGCTTTGGCACCTTTAATACCAATGAACGAGGTTGGAATATAGATCAAAGTGGTTTTAACATTACAACAGAGTCAGCAGTAAGCGGTAAAAAATCTGTTAAAGCAGAGCTTAAATCTCGTCAAATAGAAACGTTTGGTATGACTAACTTTAGACGTGTTTATAACCCAAGTTCACCGATGACAATTAGCACTAATATCAAAGTAGATTCAGATACAAAAATTAATTTTTATTGGCAAGGTCGAAAAACACGAGATAAATTCTCTTATGCGATTAAAAGTGCAAAAAAACACTTAATTGAAACATTAACTTTAGATGGTAGTGAAGACTGGACTAATTTAGAAGTCGCTTTTAATACGCAACGTGTTGGTTACCGTAGCTTTAGAATTTTATTAGAGATTGAAGATTTATCTGGCAATAAAAATACAGTGTATTTAGACGATGTAAATCTAGTTGAATGGCAAAGTGCATATAGTAAACTCAATAATATGCCAGTGGCAAACGATGGCAATAAACAAGCTAGCTTTATTGGTTTTAATACAATGCCACAATCGGATATAAATATTAGTTATAAATAGAAAGATTTTCTTAAAAACAGTTGTATTGCAAATGAAAATCATTATCATCCAAGTTACTTTTTATAGCTAAAAAAATCAAATCATGTTTAACACTATTATTAAAACCTCTTTTTTCTTAAAAACATCGTGTTATAGCCTCTTATTTTGCACAATAAGCACCGCTTATGCCTCACAAAAAACAAACTCTCATAAATTTGAAACTCAAGCTGATGTTGAAAAAATAGAGGTATACGGTGTACGTAATAGGTTAACAGATTCAGGTGCATTGAAAGACAGTATTTCTAAAACAGAATTACTCACTGGAGAATACATTGAAAATACGCAAGCAGCGAATTTAGCTGATGCAATACAAAATGCGATAGGGATCCGCGTATCTAACGAATGTTCAATGTGTGGTGCTAAAAGGATAATGATCAATGGTATGAAAGGTGAACATACCAATGTATTAATCGATGGCATTCCAATGCATACGATGATTTCAGGTTTTTATGGTATGGATTCAGTTGCGGCCAGTGGGATTGGAACAATTGAAATTGCGCGGGGGGCAGGAGCTTCATTAACTGCACCAGAGGCAATTGGTGGTACGGTAAATATGATCACAAAAAGTGCGTTTGAAGATGGTGTACAATTTGATTTATCAGCAGGTGAGCTAGGTTATCGTAAAGCATCTATGGTGGCCACTGGCATCAGCGATGATAGTAATACAAATATTACGTTAGTAGGTCAATATGATAATCGTGATCAATATGATGGTGACAACAATGGCGTGAGTGAAAACCCAACTTTAACAAATCAATCCCTTACTTTGTATTTATCACATGATTTAAGTTATACAGATAATATACGGTTTCGTTATAACCAAAGTAATTCAGAGGTATTTGGTGGACCTGTTATCGGTGATACGACACATAGTGTAGCTGATGCGTTATCAAGTGTTGTTTATGGTGAATCCGAACAATTATTTGAAGGTAATGATGTTCGTAATCGTTATACAGGCTTACCTTGGGAAACAGCTGAATGGGTAAAAACAGATCGTGAAGAGCTATCGTTAAGTTGGTTACATGAGGTAACAGGAAACTTAAATGTCACTTCCAGTATTGCTTATATCGATCACCTACAGGATTCATTTTATGAAGGTGTTGATTATCGTGCTGATGATACTATGCTGTACCTAAGTGCACGATTTAATTATGATTTAAATGATAATCACCTCTTGACTTTTGGTGTTGATTATCGGAATGAAGAAATGCGTTCTCGCTCTCGATCATTAGCTAAATTAGATAATTATATTGCCGATAGCTTTGATTATGTAACGACAGGGTTGTTTATTCAAGATTCTTGGTTACCAAACGAAAACTTTGAATTAGCAGCTGCACTGCGTATTGATAATATACAAGCAGATTTTGTTGACCTTTCTAAACCAGGAACAGAAATAGACAAAACACTTATCTCACCTCGAATTGATATGCGCTATTTGCACAACGAACAAATAACTTCTCGCTTATCATTTGGACAAGGCTATCGCGCACCATTATCTTTCTTTGAAAGTGATCATGGTATATTAGATGCGGGTAAAGGTTACATTGTAGCAGTTGATAGACCTGAGCGCTCAGACAGTGTGACTTACTCACTCAATTATGACGGTGAAAAAATCAGTACCACTGCTTCATTTGCTTATACCCAAGTCGATCATTTAGCATCTTTATATCATGATGAAGTCGGTACACCTGTACTGGGTCAATTAGAAGAAACAGCATCGGTAACAGCGGTTGATATCGCTATCAATTATCAAGTTTTGGAAGGTTGGTCTTTATCACTCATCGCTGAGCAATATGATTATGATGAGACATTTAAAGCTTCATTTGCAATTGCACCCGCTGAGCAAAGAATGACATTAAGTTCAGATTGGGATTATAAAGGCTGGGATGTCATTGCTTCAACTACTTGGGTTGCAAGTCGTGACTTATCAGATTATGGCTATGTTGGTTATAACAAAAATGATGCTACTGAGTTAAAGTCTAGCCAAGCTGACTCTTACATTACTGTTGATTTAAAAGTAATTAAAGCACTATCTGAAGGACTTAAAGTTTATATAGGTGCTACAAACTTGTTTGACTATAACCAAGCAAAGGATATGGATAGCCCATTAATGTTCCATGATGAAGGAACATATGATGTTGTTTATATTTATGGACCTCTACGCGGTAGAAGTGCGTATGCTGGCTTGAATTACGAATTTTAATAAATGTTTAAATACCTTGTAATGGGTTTATGTGCATTGAGCTTTTATGCCAATGCACAAAGCATTTACCAAGAACAAATGCAGCGCATAGATATCAGTAGTCACACAACTCAAACCTTAACATATTATAAAGGTTCAGCATTATTAACTTCATTTTTTATGCCTAATTGTCGTTGGTGCTTAAGACAGCATAATGTTTTGAAAAGTATTAAAAAAACTTGCCCAAAATTACAAACTATCATGCTGGGTGTTCAAGGCACAAAACAAAAACTAAAAAAGGAATTAAAAAGGGAAAAAAATACCTTTCCAGCTTATTTAGCTAGTCGAAATATTATTAATGCGATTGGTGCAAAAAGCCCAGTTCCAATGATGCTAATTTTTAACCAAGCAGGGCAGTTAGCATTTAAAACAGTTGGTTATACACCTAAAGATAAACTGATAAAGCTACTTAATACATATCAAATACCAGTATGTAATATTTGAGTTATTTCTTTTTTGTAAGAGCCTATCAGGAACGA
>NZ_NQMR01000440.1 GCF_002276045.1 Pseudoalteromonas sp. NBT06-2
GATATAAATTAGCGAAAACAGAAGTCGGATAAGCTTTCAGATCTGTTAATGATGAAACCAGAACCTCTGGCTCACCTGATGGCAGGTCAACTCGCACTAATCTTAAGCGTAGTGATTCTGTCGATATCTTATCTTTTCTACATCGACGAAGAGACTTCTCAGTACAGGGAAAATCAACGATATCACTATATTTTCCACTTTCTAAAAAGGCTTTAACAATATTGGAACTTTTAACAATACGCATGCAGAAATCAACATTCTTTAGTATATGGTATTTATAAAACCAAACGGCAGGATAACCTCTGTCATAAACGACTAAATCACCTGCTTGGGTTTTATTTAAATGCTTTAGCGCCATTTCACGCT
>NZ_NQMR01000441.1 GCF_002276045.1 Pseudoalteromonas sp. NBT06-2
TGTTCTTTTATAAATTCGGTCTGCTGATATCAATATCGTAAAAGTGCTCTACTCTAGTTAACACTCACTTCTGCTTGTCTTCTGTCTCAATACAAAACCACTTTGGTGTTGTATGGTTAAGCCTCACGGGTAATTAGTACAAGTTAGCTCAAGGCCTCACAACCCTTACACACCTTGCCTATCAACGTTGTAGTCTCCAACGGCCCTTCAGAGAGCTTATAGCTCTAGTGAGAAATCATCTCGAGGCCTGCTTCGCGCTTAGATGCTTTCAGCGCTTATCAGTTCCGAACGTAGCTACCGGGCAATGCCATTGGCATGACAACCCGAACACCAGCGGTTCGTTCACTCCGGTCCTCTCGTACTAGG
>NZ_NQMR01000442.1 GCF_002276045.1 Pseudoalteromonas sp. NBT06-2
TTGAATATAGCGCACCCAAAGCAAAAATTCATGATTTGTGGTGATGGTTTAATGTCTCACCAACCGATGATTGAAGAAACACTTAGGGCAGGAAATCACTACTTATTTGTCGCTAAACCGGGCGATCATAAATATTTAGTTGAATGGCTTGATGCTTTTAATGTACTGCCAAGCACTGAGTTTGTTGATGTAAAAGGCAATACGCATATCTATACGTGGCAAAATAATGTCCCACTTAATGGCAATGAAAAAACAATTAACGTTAATTGGTTTCAATATCAATTTAAAAATGTGAAAGGAAAAATCACTAAAACTCATAGTTGGGTTAGCGATATAGAGATCACGTTAAGTAATGTCGAAAAGATG
>NZ_NQMR01000443.1 GCF_002276045.1 Pseudoalteromonas sp. NBT06-2
CCTTACTGGCGTTTTTCTATCATCAAATATTTGAACTCACCTGTGGTATATACCAAGCATGTCGTAAAGCCAATGGCTCAAAGAAAAACTTGTGGGATGGATTCAGATTCATTATAGAAAAAATGATAATTGAGTCTTGGGAAGTGTTAATGGATTTTACATTGAATCAAAATGATTACGAGGTGATAACTGTCAAAAGAAAATAAATAAAGAGATAGGGGTAAATGCGCTTAATTGCGTAAACTTACCCCTGCCTGAAATAAAAGGGTCAAACGTAACGCAGGCGCTAAATATCGGACTCGATGTTTTAAAAAAAGAAACTTGTTCGAAAAACAGCCTGGAATTATATTGAGCGAGAATTGCTG
>NZ_NQMR01000444.1 GCF_002276045.1 Pseudoalteromonas sp. NBT06-2
ACCGCAGACAATGGGTTGAAGATAAACTCCTAGAATTGGCTAAGGTATTTTGTATTGAGGTGTGTGCTTATGCCGTTATGAGTAACCATACTCATGTTGTGTTGTATGTGGATGATAAAAAAGCCAATAGGCTGAATGACAAAGCCATTCTTATTCGCTGGCATAAATTGTTTAAGGGCACGTTGCTGACACAAAAATACCTGCAAGGTGAAAAGCTTAGCAAAGCGGAGTATTTCTTTTTAAATCGCACAATTGAAGAGTATCGAACACAGTTAGCAGATATTAGCTGGTTTATGCGAGTCCTCAATGAAGATATTGCCCGTAAAGCCAATCGAGAAGACAACTGTACTGGACGGTTTTGGGA
>NZ_NQMR01000445.1 GCF_002276045.1 Pseudoalteromonas sp. NBT06-2
CCAGTAAGGTTAGTAAGTACATGTTATAGCTTAGGTTCTCTGAGCCATGACCATAATTGTGCTCTATGTGGTACCCCTGATTTTTCAGGGTGTTGAAACATTCATTTTCTATCTTCCACCTGCAACGTCCGGCTTTGGCTAAATCTATGATGTTTTCTTTTGTGACTTCTATATCCGTGACCCAGCTATTTTTGTAGGTCACTGCACCCGCTTTTATCTGTTGGTATTCGATATAGTTTACCTCTATTGCATTTGCTCCACCGTGCAATGGCACTTTATTTTGCCAGCGAAACCTGTGGATACAGCCTTTTTTATCCGTGTACTCGGTGGTGGGAAGTTCAGGGTAATCATTCAGCCATTCA
>NZ_NQMR01000446.1 GCF_002276045.1 Pseudoalteromonas sp. NBT06-2
CAAATCAATCCAAAAACCTTTAGTTCCCGCAAAGCAACATTAAAACAAAGAGATGCACAGCTGATAACCTCTGAACAAAATGCTTTTGTTCAAGTTCAAAGTAATGTAAAAACCTTAGCTACAATTAGCTTTGAAACACCCCATGGCACGTTGCAGTTATCATCAGACATTTCCCCACACTGGGTTGGCAAATTTCTTAAGGCTATATCTGTATGAAGATGTTTTATGATTTACCTAAGATTTATCTTCATCGTGATGCAGTCGATTTTCGCAAGTCGATAAATGGCCTTGTCTGTATCGTGGAAATGCAGATGAAATTATCACCTTTTGATGATGCATTGTTTATGTTCTGCAA
>NZ_NQMR01000447.1 GCF_002276045.1 Pseudoalteromonas sp. NBT06-2
TCTGTTTTCGCTAATTTATATCATCAACGCTGGGGAGTTGAAGAAGATTATAAAGTATTGAAAAGTCGCCTCAATATTGAGAATTATTCTAGTGTTTCCGTTGAAGGTGTTTTACAAGACTTACATGCTAAGCTGCTGACTAAAAACCTTGCTGCTTGTGCCATCCATGATGCAAAACGAAAAATAAAGAAGCCTAAAAACAACAGGAGCCATGATTATAAAATTAACTTCACCTTTGCAATAAATCAGCTCAAAGATAATGTTGTTAGGTTCACAATGAAGCTAGCTGAGTTTGAGTTATACGAACTACTGATAAGTAAAATATCAAAGAATTTAAGTATTATTCGGCCCA
>NZ_NQMR01000448.1 GCF_002276045.1 Pseudoalteromonas sp. NBT06-2
CCAATTGTCAGGGGCTATATTGAGTCGCTCTAAAATTGGTAGATTATTGTGTTCTATGTGACCGCGTTTATCTTCACGAATACAGCGCCCTGTCAGCTCAATAAGCTCTAAATACGATTTTAGTTCAAAGGGTAACCCTGTTGGCATATGTTTTCTGGGGGATCCTGCAAAGCGAGTCAGTTGTTTAGGTTGTTTTCCTTCCTTTGCTGATTTAATACGTTTTTGTACACTGGTATGGTCAGAGTCTCAGGCGATTTTGCCATTTTGGCGCGAATAGGGTTTAAATCAACATAGGCCATACAGGCAGCAAGCGCCACTTCATCAAGTAAAGCTTGAGATTTAAAGCGCCC
>NZ_NQMR01000449.1 GCF_002276045.1 Pseudoalteromonas sp. NBT06-2
GTCGCCAAACAAGTAAAAAGTTGATTAACATCTATAGGTTTCGGGATATGATCATTCATCCCTACTGATAAAACTTTTTCTTTATCTCCCATCATCGCATTTGCTGTCATAGCTAAAATAGGTAAATTTTCAAACTGTTTCTGTTGACGAATTTTTTTTGTGGCAGTATATCCATCCATAATAGGCATTTGACAGTCCATTAACACAGCATCAAACACTGTTTTTTCTTGCTCAAGTATATCTAGTGCTTGTTGTCCATTCATTGCAACGGTAGTAAATATGCCATTACTATTTAATAGTTCTTGTGCTAACTCCAAATTTATTTCATTATCTTCAACTAATAAAAC
>NZ_NQMR01000045.1 GCF_002276045.1 Pseudoalteromonas sp. NBT06-2
ATGTAATATTTGAGTCGATTATACAGCCCATTTTAGTTTGGTTAAATGGGCTTTAATCATAAGTTTTGTCATATATCATTCATTAAC
Source organism: Pseudoalteromonas sp. NBT06-2 (assembly GCF_002276045.1). Lineage (GTDB taxonomy): Bacteria > Pseudomonadota > Gammaproteobacteria > Enterobacterales > Alteromonadaceae > Pseudoalteromonas. The sequence continues at coordinate 88 of NZ_NQMR01000045.1, forward strand.
GGGAGAAATACTGTTGTGTACCATGTGCATGAACGGCGTTATCGAAACGTCTCATAGCAAGTGTATAAGCTGCTTCTCTCATACTTATTTTCTCATTTGTTGAAATTTGCCAAATCTCGTCAAAAGCTTGGTTCATGATTTTTTCTAATTTATTATGCACCTCTTCTAATGGCCAATAATAACCATTTTTATTTTGCACCCATTCGAAATAACTTACAGTTACACCACCTGCATTTGCTAATACATCGGGTATTACTGTAATACCTTTTTGTTTAATAATATGATCAACTTCCCCAATAATAGGGCCATTCGCAACTTCAACAATATTTTTAGCGCGTATTTCTTGCACATTTTTTGATGTAATAACGCCATCTAACGCAGCGGGAATTAATATATCAACATCGAGTTTAAGTAACTGTTCATTGGTAATAACATCATGATCAACTAGTTCACATACTGAATGTTTACAATAAAGCGCGGTAATTCGGTTAGTCTCTTGTTTTCCTTTATAAATACTGTCTACATCAAAACCCTTGTTAGAATAAATACCACCTTGAGAATCACTAATTGCCACAATCTTGTAACCGTCATCATGTAATAATCTTGATACATGATAACCGCCATTGCCAAAACCTTGCACTGCAACAGTAATATCTTTTGGATTCCATTCATTTTTAGATTCGAGTTGTTTAATGCACAAATAAGCGCCTCTACCTGTTGCATCATCTCGGCCTAAACTGCCTCCTAAACTAATTGGTTTTCCGGTAATAACGCCAGGTGCTTTTACACGTTTTATTGTTTCGTATTCATCCATCATCCAGCCCATAATTCTGGCATTGGTATATACATCCGGTGCAGGAATATCAGTATCAGGTCCTATAAAGTCAGCCATAGCACGTACATAAGCACGAGAAAGCCTTTCTACTTCCATTGCTGAAAGTTGTTTTGCATCAACTGTAATTCCGCCTTTACCACCACCATAGGGCAAGCCAACAATGGCACATTTGAGAGTCATCCATAAAGCAAGCGCTTCTACTTCTTGTCTATTTACATCTGGATGATATCTGATCCCCCCCTTTGAAGGCCCTAGTAAATTATTATAACGGCAACGATAACCAGTAAAATATTGTGTTGAACCATCATCCATTCTGACAGGTAAGCTAGCTGTTAATGTTGCATGTGGATGCATTAGCGCATTAATAACATCTAAACTAACATTTGCTTGTGAACCAATTCTTTTTACACGCTCAATAGCATCTTTAAAAATATGATCAGACATAGGTATTCCTTTGAATAATAATTCTATAAATTTCATTATTTGACTTAAAGAGTAGACTATGTGGCTTAAAATTGGATAAATCGGAGATACTTATAAGTATCTCTGATTTAATTATTGAAAAGAATAACTTGATGAATTGAGCAAAGCTGATAATTGAGACTTTAATATAGGGTGTTTAGTTCTAGATAATTTATCTGTGATAATCTCTTTCTGATTTTGGGTTAGCATATGGTTACTAGCTTGAAAGCTTTGTGTGAGGGCTGAGATTTCTTTTGGGTTTATACTATTAATTGCAAATTCTATCAGTCGACTATGATATTGCGGTTCTTTCGCGAGTATTTTTAGTACTGCAATATTTATTTCAAAATTATTATGTCCAAGAAGATGTGATATTTTATTGTTTAAGGTAGTAATTCCAGAGTTTTTGATTGCGAGTAGAGAAATAGCTGTGTTGTTAGAATTTTCTAATTCATCAGTTAAAAATTGATTTATCTGAAGACTTAAATTAGAAGCTACTTTTGACAGAGTCCCTAAGTTAAGTAGCGCTGTTTTCGATAGTTTATGCTGTTTATCATCTGAGATATTTTTTAAACTGGTAAAAGTGTAATCAGTCGCATTTTTAAAACGCCCTAAAGATAATATTACCCTTTGTTGATTTTGTATATCTAAATCAGGGTGTTCTAATAAAGTAATTAAACTTGTTTCAGCTGCGATTGTATTTGCTTTTTGAATAGCGTAGATAATGACCGATGGATATGAGTTTTGATTTAAAAATAATAACAGTTGTTCTGTATTGTAGTTTTCACTGAGATATATACCAATAGCTTTTGCTAACTCCTCATTTTGCATATTATCTTTTAGCTGTAATATTGAGTTAAGTAAATTACTTTCATTTAAAATATTGATTGGTTTTTTTGTAATTAAGCTAACAGCAGGTAGATCCAAGTTTGCATTATCCTTAAAATGATTAGTATTAAAATCGGGCTTATAGTCCAATGATTTTACGATGATATCTTGTAATAGCTCTAAGTTATTTGAATCACTTTGATAAATATTTAGTGTTAATTTCCAATTTTCATTTTCATCAATTAGTTTTAAATTTAAATCTGCGTTTAAATGTTGTCTATTGATTGCATCTCTTGTTATTAGATTTTTTTGTTTTTCATATATATAGTCAGTTGAATGGGTTGCACTACTAATTGTTAATGGTTTTTTAAACTGATAAGACATTTGATGTAGTAAAACTGTTATGGCATTAGCTGGGTGACTTGTATCTAACTCTAATAAATTTATAGTGTGATATACATTTTTTATGTGCTTGGATGTAAATGGGATCGGGCTATTTAATTGAATGATATTAGTTTTATTATCAACAGAATTAACTATTTCTCCTTCTATAATCTGCCCATATAACTTTTCACTATTATTCAGATATTTAATCGCAAGCTTGCCAGAAAATACCGATTTATTACTTACTTTGCCATCAATCTTTAGTGAGGTTTTGATTATATAGTCAAATGCAATAACATCCATTTCTTTTGTTATGATGTTATTGATTGATGTTCTGCAGTATTTTCAATATTAACAACAGTTACTGGCACACTTGTAGTTGTATCTAAAGCAAAACAAAGGAGAATTACAGTTACTATAATTAACATGATTATTTTAAATTCAATCATAAATTTCATTGTCTTTTCCTTAAGTAATAGTGAATAAAACCTTCACTATTACTTTTTTGTGTTAAAGGTTTTCCCAAGTTGGGCTTGCGTATTCAAAGAAGGTACGTTCATATGTATAAATAGGATCCCACTTCATTAAATTGGCACTCAAATACAATAATCCCCATAATTTTTTACAATAAGCATCTAGTTTACCGTCCCCTCCGGATAATTTCTCTGTCACTTTTAGTTCTAAAAAGCCTTGTTCTTTTATATTACCCTCATCTTCAATACGACGAATTCCGGCTTCCATATATCCTTTAGCTTTTACTTTTACGATATTAAATTTCCCTTTAACGCCAGCTTCTGCTACACCATGTCCAAATGTTGTATAGGCTGTTCCTGATATTTGTCCGCCAACGTAAGGTTCAATTGATGCATAAATATAATCTGGATTTCTAACTTCATTAGGTGTAAATGGCTGTTCATTATTATGACCTCCTATCACACCACCAGCGGTAAACTCAGCACCGACTTCAACTCCAACACCAAACTTAACGCCTATTTGAAATAATCCAAGAGGGTCTAGTGGGACAACAACCTTAGGTTTTATTACATCAGGGATAAGATCAAAATAATGACTTATAGGGTATGTAATGGATGCATCTAACAATTCGTCGCAATTAGGCTTAAAAACGCTGACAGTATCTTCTCCTACTTCTAAGTTGAAGGATAAGCCTTGAGTGCAGTCAGTTTTGGCAGGGTTAAACTCAAAAGAAATAGATCCAACACCAATTTTCATTGTGCGATCATGAATTTTAAGCCAATTTCCTGCACTATATTCTCCGGATATACCACCTGAACTTGTATTGTCTGTATATACCCAAACCACCTCAAGATGCAGGATTCAGTTGGAATTAGAAATGCTTTAGGCTAGGCATTGATTGAAGAATATGGTTATTCCCTTTTCAAAATCAATAACGCTGCATAAAGTATTTATAAACCAACCTTACAGGGACTTCTGAGCAAATCATGCTCGTTGTTGCCTGCATGGATGTAGGTACTAGAGCAATGCAGGAGCATATTGCCGGTCCATCTTTTTTTAAGGGAGTAACCATTAATGCAAAGATGCGCCTAGATCATGAATTGCTCAGCAGTCCTGAACCTCACATCTTGAAGTGGCTTGGGTATATACCCATGCTTTTTGGTTTCGATGTTGTAGCATATTATCAATTGCAGAGTTTTTTACTGCATATCGTGTATCTTGCTCTACTGTTCCTGGGTTTGAATAAATAGATGCAAAAGTGACACTTGATTGAAGCATTGCTAAACCCGCAAATAAAATATTTATATTCACATTAAACTCCTAAATAGATAAATTATAGTACCCATAAAAGGCATTTATTGGATGTTAAAGTAGTCGTGTTACATTTTGATTTCACCAATTATAAATCTAAGATAAACTCTCAGAACTGCCTTGATATTAATTATTTGGAGGTTGCATTAAGGCATAAAAAAGATTTTAAGGGGTTTTTTAGTAGCGTATCAATCGTCACTGATATTAACAATGTAGCAGTAGGGTGGTTATTGATAATAAATATACAAAGATAAAATCAAGGATTTATAAAATATATAAATACGAGATGAGCCATTGTCTCTAATTTAAATTTCAGTAAAAAAGAATGTTATTAAACAAAAGAATAAGATTGCTAAAGTATAAAATAAACCCGAGAAATATTTTGCTTGTGTATCTTCATTTTGAAAATTTGACATTAATATCATTCCGGATGTATTACCTAAATAATGGATCGAATTTTACGTGATTGTACCACTCCTGTAAATGGTAACTACTCTCATTTAAGTTAATTGAATGTTATCATTTTCTTAAGATTTTGAATGAAATCGTATGTAGTCATATTTTTACTGGTATGCTTTTATAATCACTAGGTAAATAGTATAAATATGTGTATGCCCAAGGATTAATAAATTCTTTTAAAGGTAAAAAATGAAATTTTAAAATGAATTAGATGCTTGCTTATATACGGGTTTAAATTGAGGTGCTACCTCTGGCCTTTGATGTTTTTGCACCTTCATGAATTAACAATTGATAGTGAACAACAATTAGTCTTCAATGTGTGTGCAAGAGAGGAGCAGTATTATCATTAATTGTATGGGTAACATATATCATAAATTATATTCCTAAAAGTGCTGTAGAATGTCGGGTTTAATTGACTTTGAATATATAAATTTGCTTTTATCAATACTAAAAATGAATGACAAAAAATCGGCTCAAAACCTGTGTGAATTAAATCAAAAGTGGTAGTGGTTAAAACAGGATCAAAGTACGTATATGCTTGCAGTGTGTGTCAATCATATAAGTGGTGATGCGGAATCGACTTTTAAACTGATCTATCGTGGCAACTGTGAATTTTCTAACCTTTCTCACAGTGCACGTAGATTATATGCCGCTTTATTACAAAAAGTGGCATTTAATTATATTTATCAAAATAAACAACAATCTAATATGTATAATAAACTTGGTAGACGACATTTTATTGATAAGCAATATAAACTGGCTTCAAAAATGTTTTATTTAGCTATATCTCTTAATCCTAGTAATAAAAATTATAAGATTAATATTCGAGAGGCAATGCAACTTGGAAATATGAAAGATTATTTAGGCATAAAAATGAACCTTAATTTACTATTTCATTTTATTGTATAAAATAACTTCTGATTAAAGTTTAAATCTTGCAACAGAACTGGTAAGTGATTGAGCTAGTTCATTCAACTCCCTACTTCGATCTGACATATTAGCTGCTTCTTTTGCGTTACTGTTAGCTGCAGTTGATGCTTCGCTCATCGTTGATTCGATGTTTTGACTAAAAGTTAATTGTTCTTGTGCTGCATTGGTAATGCTTTTACTCATTTTATCTATCGTTTGTAGTGCTTGTTCAATCTGCTCAATTGCTCTGCCGAGCTCTTGGCTTTGTGAAACACATTCAGAGGCTTGGTTTTGACCTTGAAAAATTGCTTTTTCAGCGGTTTGAGTTTCGCTTTGTAATGCATTGATCATTGTTTGTATTTCAGTAGTTGAATCTTGTGTACGAGAAGCAAGAGATCTTACTTCATCTGCAACTACCGCAAATCCTCTACCATGATCGCCAGCTCTTGCGGCTTCAATAGCCGCATTTAATGCTAATAAATTTGTTTGATCAGCAATACTACCAATCGTATCTAGAATTCCACCAATATTATTACTGTGATCACTTAAACGAGACATGACATCTACTGACTCACTTAATCCTGTTGATAAAGATAAAATGCGTTTATTGTTAGAATCGGCAATATCTCTAATTTCGTGACTATACCTTGTTGCTTCTGAAACATGTTCGGCCGTTAAGGAGGCTTCATCAGAAACTAAAGATGAACTGGAATACATTTGTTCAGCTAATTGTTTTGCATTATCGACGCGATTTATTTGCTCATTTGTAGCAGATGTAATATTTTGACTTTGTTGGTTTGTAGAAAGGGCTGATTCATCAAGTAAATGTGCATTTTTACTGATACCATTAAGTAAAATAGTTAATTCATTACTAAGCTTATTGATATTTGAAATTAAAGTACCAAACTCGTCATTACTGCGTTTATTAATTCTATGGCTAAAATCTCCCTGAGCTATCCGGTCAAGTGCTTTGTTAACTGAGGCTAATGGCACAAGCATCGCTTTAGTCGTAATTGATGCGATAAAACTAGCGAGCAGAACAAAAATAATAGCCATAGCTATCGCTAAGGTTTCCCCTGTATTGATTTTGTCTTTGGCTGTATTTTGTAAAGCTTGAAATTTTTGATCCGCCAAGTTAACTAATAGTGAGAGTTTTTTATAGGTTTCATTAAAGCCTTGCTCAGCAGCTATATAGGCTTTTTGAGCTTGTAAGTTTGAATATATTGACTGTGTTTGCAATACGTACAATTGACCTGGTTTGCTTAATAATATATTTAAATCAAATAAGTTTGTTGTAAATTCATTTAATAGGCGGGTATCTTTTAATGGTTTTGCTTGTTGTTTCAAATAGTTAAAGTTATTTTGAATGTTACTCAGTAAAAAACTGACATCTTCTTTATGTTGCCCAATAGTATCAAGTTTATCGACTCTTTTTAGTGCTTGCATCGTATTTTTCAAAGTAAACAATAAGTCATCTACTCGTGTTCCACTCCCTATTACAACATCAAGTAAATTTAGTTGTTTAGGTGCTTCAATGGTTTCTAAATCAAGCATATTATCACTGGCTTTGTTCCGACTCACTTCAAATTTGTCGTAATGGCTAGCATAGTTTATTTTTGCCTTCGCAATATTTATTTTTGCGTTAAAAATGGTATTACTTTGCTTCAAAAATTTTTGATAGTGGCTTTGTGTTTGTTTTAATGTATCCAGCATTTTTGGTTGCTTAGAGAGTTTTTTTTCTAATATAACAACAGCTGATAAATATTCATTATTGAATTGTGAAAAACTATTGAGACTCTTATTGAGTAATGAAATATCATTTTGAGTAAAACCCAAAGCACTTATTTTCATCATATTTAGTAATTTAATTTGAAGTGCATTACTTTGTTTTTGTACTGGTACAGCAATCGTTTCGACATTCCTGTTTGCTATGCTGATTGAGTTAAGTGAGTAGTAAAAAAAGCTGCTTCCTGCTATTAATAAAATTCCTATCGTACTAAACCCTAAAATGATTTTTTGTTTTATGGTTGCTTGCAGGTGTGACATTAATACCTCTAATTAGAGTAAACCCTCTATTTATAATGATTTTAATCACATTTTATTAACATGTATAGTATTTAAGCTCCTATCATAGAATTTTAGCAGAATATTCGTTGAATACTTCTTAATTATTTGTTTATTTTTTCATAAAAAAGGCTTGTCGTGTAATCATTTTGTAAGGTAATTGTCATATTATTGTCATTACTCTAGGTTTTAATGTTGTTCCTAATATAATACTTGGATAATAAAAATGAAAACAATTATAGCAAGTACATTGTTGCTGACATTCTCCGTTACTTCACACGCTTTTAGTCAAGAAACACATAAAAAAATTGTGATTGATGCTGTTAAATATATGAAGCAAAATCCGCAGACAACTCAATATAACAAATTAGAAGAATGGGCAAATACTTTAAATACAACTCCTGAGGCATTAGGTAATTTGATGGGTCAAGCTGCATATGACGTTGATGACTTTGAAGATACGTTTTTATGTGGTGCAATAACAGGATCTTGTGTTCAAGCTCCTATATGGGGAGCAGCTGAAAATATTGTTAAATATACAAGTTATTGGCATTTTCAAAATCATAGTCAAGGTCACGATGCACATGGTAATGATTTTGGTGGTTATAACTATGAAAAGTTAACCGTTTGGGGGGCCATAGATACAATGGCCGCTACATGGTTAAAAGGGGATTACTTAGATGATGGACAAGGTGGTGAAACTGGTTGGTTCAATGCTGATAAAACGAAATATAATAGCTACGGTGTCACTGAGGCGAATTATAGAATAGATAGTCAATCAAATTATGAAATGTATGATGACTTCGAAGAGGCGCCATTTCAACCGATTGATAATTTAGGTCAATATTGGTACCAATCTTTTATTTCTTCTAAAAACCCACAAATTCTTGGGTTCGTATTTCATACAACAGACTTACTCCAACCTCACCATACATGGACAACTTCCGATTTAAATCATAGTGGTTGGGAAGCATGGGTAAAAGATTATTATGATCAAGAAAACTTAAACAATTTTGGCTTAGTTAGAAATGCGATAGATAATTTTACACCGCTCAATAAAAATGATCTTGATGTAAGGCCGCTTTTGACACAAGGAGGTGCATTTTCTTATGCGCAAGGTGGCATAGTGCTTAATTCAACAAATCATTTTGATCGTGTGAGTACTGCCCAACAAGTCATTCCATCAGCTATTGCTATGGTAGTTCATATTTTAAACCATGCAATGGAACAATTATAAATGAAGTTTTATTTACTAATGGTAGGCATTTTTTGTCTACCACTTTGCGCTATGACACATTTTTCAAATGAAGAAATTGTATTAATGCAAAATATCTATCACGGTAACAATTCTGACTTATCAAAAAAAGAAGTGGTTAGAAGATTAATTGAAGATCAATATTTATTAGCTCAAGCTAAAATACTTCAACCTAAATTACTTAAAAGGCAGTCAAAAGTAGGTTTTGATACTAACTATCATAAACGTCGTTACTTATTAACTTTATTTAAACCATTTTTAAACAGTAAATTTGTTGTTAAACAAGTGGATTCAATATCAAAAAAAAAATTGCAAGAAATTTTAGGTACATATCCAATTAATGGCAGGTTGAGTAAAAACCAAAAGATCAAACTAAAATCTATAAAACTAATAAGTAATAAATTAATAAACTTAACACTTTTTGAGATATACCAATCATTGTCGATGCAAAATAGATTTAAATTGCATCAAGGAGATGAAAGTATATTACTTCAAGAGGTTAATTTTAGGTATGCATTTAGACAAATAAGTGAATACATAAAACCTATATTAACACATAAAAATATAAGCTTTAGAGCGCTTGAAAATATCGCATTAGCAGAAATTCTACGTTCACCAATGCAGAATTACTTTGGTATTAACCAAACGATGCATTCAGAGTCTATCATGTTAGTTCATTATGAAAAGATGATTACTGAACAGCAAATATCTGATTTTTATAAAGATAATATAAAAAACTTTAAATACTTATCTCATGTAAAATCAAAAGCTGTGTATTTTGACACTCATGATAAAGCACAAAAATTTTATATTAGTGTAAATAATGCGGGCTGGAATAAGACCGTAAAAAATGCGGCTCTGAATGATATTTTTAGAAAGTATCATAATAGGTTAAGCAGAAAGCTTAATTCAAACAACTGGGCTATTCAAACAGCGTTTAATTATCCGGAAAATAAAATCTCTCCACCAATTCGTTCGCCAAAAGGACATTGGTTAGTATTAAGTAACGGTAATAAAATTTACGAGTTATATGAACTAAATACAACAACAGTGAAGTATCAAGCTAAAAAACACATAGCAAAATTACTAGCAAAAAAAAATTATTATTCAGGTTTCAATAAATGGCTAAAATCACAAAACTAAAGTGCATAAATATTTTAGCATTGATATTACTTGGAATGCTCATTATATTAATTTTTATTTATATTCATGTTGATAAGGTTAATGAAGTTGTAGTTACACCAAGTAAGATTCATGATAAAAAAATAAATGTCATAGTTCAGAAAGAAATGGGTTATCGAATTAATGTTGTTAACAATACGATTTCTGGAAAAAACGTGAGTGAAGAAATTAAGTCAGATCGGAAAATAAACTATAAATTGAAAGTTTATATTCCAATCATTAATCATTCCATCAAAGGAATTGAATACCAAGGTGATTTAAATGATTTTGATCAATATAAAATGTTTGAAGTACATAAAGACAAAGCTTTAAAACAAAGTTTTATCGAAGCAAGTAACAATAAAGTTAAATTTTTAGAGCATTTTTTAGCCCAAGAAAAAGTAAAAGGGATCTCAGAAGAACAAATGGCATTTGCAAAAGAGAAAATACAATATTTAAAAACCCTAAACAAAAAATTGGTAAAAGAAATAACTTTAAATCAATATTAAACTTTATAGATATATACCCAAGCTACTTAGAAATGCATGATTTCAGCGGGAGTTTAAATGGTCAAATACAAGACATTTATTGCAGGTAATGGTATTCCCTTATCAACATAAATAACGCAGTAGTTGACCATTTAAAACCCGCCCGTAGGGAATTTATCAGGTGGCTTGGGTATAATCTCATAAAATTTAATTAGCCATATCACTATGAAAGAGTTCTGTTAGAACTATAGTTAATGAATATTCACATTCGAAAGTCTAAATTAACTATAAGGCTAAATGATGATTGAATCTAAATTTTATATAGGCCAAATCATAAATCATATACGCTTTAATTATCGAGGCGTGATTGTTGAAATTGATCCTATATTTAGCAATTCAAATCAATGGTATGAACAAATGGCAGTGACACAGCCGCCAAAAAATAAACCTTGGTATAACGTACTGGTCGATCAATCATCTGATATTACCTATGTCGCACAAAGAAACTTGATATCAAGTGAAAATATGTCGCAAATAGAACATCCATTATTAGGTCGTTATTTCAATAAATACGATGGCAAGAGATATTTCATTAAGGCTAAATTGAGTTAATTGATATTAATTAGCATGCGTAATAATGAGGTGTTTTATGATCTAAACAATCTTAGCCGGCTTATACAATTTAATCTTCTAAGTTAATAAAATAATGTGTTTGTGTTCAAACCTGTTAAAATTGTCTAATTCTATTTAGGCAGGTTAGTTACTTAAACACTATTCGGAACACATAAATGACAAATAACGATTTACTATTTAAGATCCACACTATCTTTAATCATACAACTCTTGAAATGCTTGAGATATTTGCGCTTGCGGAGCAAATAGTTACCGAAGCACAATTAAATGCTTGGATTTTAAAATCAGATGAAGCAGGTTCACAACCTTGTGATGATAAAAGTTTAGAAACATTTTTAAATGGTTACATTGTTCATAAACGTGGACCAAGTGATAAAGGCATTCCAGCATTATCAATAAAGCTTAATAACAACATTATTTTTACCAAATTAAAGATTGCGCTTAATTTAAAAGCAGAAGATTTAATTGCACACTTTGAAATTGCTGGTTTAGAGTTAAGTAAACACGAAATCAGTGCTTTTTTTAGAAAACCCGCTAACAAACATTACAAAAAGTGTACCTCTCAAACATTAGCGTGTTTTATGAAAGGTGTCACCTTAAAAAACTCAACTATACCCAAGCCACTTCAAGATGTGAGGTTCAGGACTGCTGAGCAATTCATGATCTAGGCGCATCTTTGCATTAATGGTTACTCCCTTAAAAAAAGATGGACCGGCAATATGCTCCTGCATTGCTCTAGTACCTACATCCATGCAGGCAACAACGAGCATGATTTGCTCAGAAGTCCCTGTAAGGTTGGTTTATAAATACTTTATGCAGCGTTATTGATTTTGAAAAGGGAATAACCATGTTCTTCAATCAATGCCTAGCCTAAAGTATTTCTACTTCCAACTGAATCCTGCATCTTGAAGTGGTTTGGGTATAAATAGTCATCACTCTTTTTTAGTTTTTACTCCAAATTTAAGGCGGCCATTAAAACTGCCTTCAATCTATAATTGCTATAACCCTCCTAAAGTAACTCTTATACAACTTGATCTAGATTAAAAATTTTATTGATTAATACTCAACAATCGAAATTTAGATCAATTTCTTGTGTTTGTATTAGGTTTAATTGTGAATTAAAGGTTGCAAGTATATTAAATATTGTATACATTATTTTGTATTGTACCATTTATCATTACTTAATTTTAACTCAGTCGAAAGGCTTAATGGAGTTTACATAGTTGAATTTCACATATTGGTATTTGGTCTATGTCTGCTTTAAATAGCTGATATGAGTGTAAAATTTATAAAAAATAAACTATTACTAAGGGAAATCAATGTTTTATACAAATAATGCATCTAGGTTATTGTCAGCTATATTCGCATTAACCAGTGTTTCTGCAATGGCTGGTTCAAGTCAATTAAGCGTTAATACACTTAAAAATCAATTAGATTCAACTCAACAAACAAAAATCCAGCAAGGCACTGTATGTGGTACCGATACAAACTTGCAAGACTGGAACAAAATTCAAAAAATTAACAAATTCCAACTGAAAGATAAATCAAGTATTGCTAATGCCGTTTTAAAAAAATTATCAAATAATAGTGTTGATATTCAAGCTGCTGAAGGCAACGGAATCGCTGGTCGTTATTACATACCTGTTGTATTTCATGTTTATGGCAATGAATTCAATTGTACTGATGAAAGTGCAATGTGTTTAACCGAAGCTAAAATCCTAGATGCACTTAACAGAACTAATGAAGATTTTCTTGGTACAAATACATTAGATGGACCAATCTCAGCACAATTCCAAGCAATACGTGACAACTTAAACGTTGAATTTGTTTTAGCAAAAAAAGACCCAACTGGTAAAGCGACTAATGGTATTGTTCGTCATGGTGCTAAATCTGGTTATGGTGATGGTTCTAAATTTGATAGTGAGATCTCAGCTGATGCATGGGATAACTTCAAGTATATGAATATTTATATTCAGCAAGATTTATACAATGATGGTACAACTAATAGCTCAGGGGTTGCATGGTATCCTGAACTTAATATGTCACAAGCAAGTCTTTCCCGTGTGGTATATAACGGTAATTTTTTAGGTGAAAATTCAAATGAAAATTTCCGCTCGGTATTTACTCATGAATTTGGTCATTGGCTAAATTTACCTCATACTTTTGATGGTGATGTATGTTCTATACATCAAGAAGCATTTTGTGCTGCAACAGGCGATAATAACTGTGATACGCCTCAAATGAGTAGCAGTATTTTACAAAATAACACACTAAATTGCTTAGGGCAGCCGACTAATACAGAAAATTTTATGCATTATTCTGATAATTATGCCATGTATACAGCTGGGCAAGTTAAGAGAATGACAGCTGCATTGCATGGTCCTGCCCGTGCAACTTTATGGTCAAATGAAAACTTAATCGCAACAGGTCTATCTGACTTAACAAGTACAGCAGAGCATTACTGGGATGGCTCAGGCATAGACATAGCACCTACTGGTACTGTGATAAGTGAACATACAAATTTATCTGCAATGATAGGTAGTATTGATAATCATGTAGTTAATATTCCAATTGGTACAGAAGCTGTGGCATTTTACTTAGATGGATATACTGAAGATCCTGACTTATATGTTTCTAAAGGTACTGCACCTACAAAAAATGGTGATACCTGGATTGCTGATTTTATATCATTCAAATCAAAAGGTGTACCTGAGTTAGTTACTGTGTCTGCACCTTCTTCAACGTTAGAATACAATACGACTATTGATGCATTTAGTGCTTATTCACATGCACGATTACAAGTTTTAGCAGTTGATGATGAAACATTATGTAATGGTTGTGAGCGTGTATTTTTAGCTGAAGAAACAAGTCTAAGTGCAACAAAAGGTGATGCAGTTAAAATATTTAAGTATCAAGTACCTTCTGATGCAACACGTACAGTTGCTGTTATTTCAGGCGGTTACACTGGTGATCCTGATATGTATGTAAGCATGAATAGCGTTCCAGATACCACTACTTTTGACTGTGGCCCGTTTAGTGCGCCTAGATTGAGTGAGTTTTGTGAATTAAATGCTGGCGGTGGTGAATTAAATATAATAATCGAACCGTTTTTAGATTACGCCAATGCTACGTTTAGAGTTTATTATGAACGAGCACTGGGATCTGATTTACCTTTGGCTGAAGCTAATGGTGCATATACTGCATTATTAGGACAAAAAGTATTATTTAGCAGCGCAGGCACTGTTGATACAAATGGCACAATAAATAGTTATTTGTGGGATTTCGGTGATGGAAATACAAGCAATATCGCAAACCCTGAGCATATATACACTACTACAGGAACATATACCGCAACACTCACAGTGACTGATAATGATAATAACACAGCTTCAGATACTGCAAATGTCGTTATTCAAGCATCAAACGAAGCGCCTATAGTAAAAGTTAATGGTCCATATTCATCGATTTCAGGTCAAGAAATTATTATGAATAGTATAGGCTCTGTTGATTCAGATGGTTCAATTGTGACTTATTTTTGGAATTTTGGTGATGGTAATACAAGCTCTCAAGAAAATCCAAAACATACATACTCAATTGCAGGTGATTATACTGTTACATTAAGTGTAACGGATAATGGTGGTTTAACTTCTACAGCAACGACAAATGCAACTGTAACAGATCTTTCATATTGTTCGGCATCAGGTAGTACAGGTTATGAATGGATAGCAAATGTTTCATCATCGGGTGTGTCGCATGCAAGTACGCAAGAAGGTTATGCTGATAACACCTCTGTCATTATACCTATGATGATTGGAAGTAATGCAATTGAGTTAACAGCTGGTGGCAGTTATACAGAGCATTGGGCTGCATGGGTTGATTTAAATAACGATGGTACTTTTGATAATAATGAAAAGTTATTATCTGGTTTATCTGGTAGTAATCAAGTAACTGGAAGCATTATAATTCCAAATTATATGGCCGGAAAATCTGCTCGTATGCGTATTGCTATGAAATATGGTAGTGAAGCGATAAACCCTTGTGACAACTTAGGTGATGGTGAAGTAGAAGATTATACTGTTACAGTAAGTACAGCTACAAACCAAGATCCAGTAGCAAATGCTAATGGATCTTATGCAGCAACAGAGGGGGATATGGTGAACTTTATCGGCTCAGGTTCAACTGATGTTGATGGTACGATTACAATTTATGCATGGAACTTTGGTGATACAAGTTCACCAAGTAATACAAGTGCTGATATCAATCCTACACATACGTATGCAAGTGCAGGAAGTTATACTGTTACTTTAACGGTAACTGATAATCAAGGTGCTACACATACAGATACAGCACAAGTTGTTATTTCACCTACAATGCCAACAACAACTTTAGTTGATGCATGTGCAACACAAAATGCAGTTACAAGTGGTAGGTTAGAAAATGGCGTTGCTGCTTGTTTAGGTAATACTTCAACTATGTGGTTTAGTATTCCTGAAGTAAATAACCACCAAACAATTGCAATTACTACTGGCCATGGACAAGGAAATATAGATATTTTATACAAAAATGGCGGCTGGCCTAGTATTAATAGTAATGATGGCGCTGCATCAGGCTCGACTACAACGTGTATTGAAGTTGCAGCAGGTACCAACTATTGGTCTTACTTAAAATTATCAGGCGGTGCTTCTGGCACAACGATTATTGTTGATATGGACGCTCAAGGATGTCGTTAAAATTTATAAAATAAATTAAAAATTATTTGAAATATGGATCACCTAGGTTATCCATATTTTATTATATTGATACAGAGGTTATCTATAGAGCAAAAGAATTTACAACTGACTTGCGTGAACTTCTTTTTTATCTAATTCAACCAATTGGGTTCTGCACATATTTATGAATAGTATCTTCTGTTGCATTTTCAATTGTTTCGACAAAATAACTTTGAATTCAAAGTTTCCCACCCCAGAAATAACGTCTTTTTATATCTGGATATAATTTGAAAAACTCTCTTGCTGAAATACTTTTTATCATCTGCATGATCTGACTTGGTGATATTTTTTGGTTCACTTCTTACGACCATATGAATATGGTCTTCTGGTATTTCTAATTCAACTATACCTATGTCGTAATTGTAAGCAATTTTTTGAATTATAACTTTCATCGCTTCACGATAAGGCTCAAAAAAAATTTTACGTCGATACTTAGGTATCCACCAAGGTATGCGCATGAGTGTTTTTTAAACGCTCATGCGCATACCCTACTTAGAACTTCACTTTGCCCCTTAAAGTTTTTGTTGAACCTTTTTTTGTCTTACTATCCATTCTCCTGCGTTGAGAATTTCTTGTTGGTTTAGTCGCTCTTCTTGCTTTTTGAACAACCATTGCTGATAGGATCAATTCTTTCAATCGCTCAAGGGCATCAGCTTTATTTTGATCTTGCGTTCTATATGATTGCGCTTTCCCAGAATTTAAAAAACAGTCAATCATACATATTTACCAATACAAACAAAAACTTAAAGATAAATATAAATCAATATTTACATTGACAATCGTCAGTCGTCTACTATGTTGTATTTAGTTACTTATTAAATGAGGTCTACAATTAAAAATGCAAGTTAAGCAACTTAGTTTCTTTCCAAGGCTTCAAGGTGTCTTGGCTACAGGGTACAAGAAGGAAGTAAAAGATCTTCTTTCATCAGCAGCAAAAGCTAAGGGGAGCGAAATTGCTCCATGCTTAAATGTATATTATTGCTTTGTAGATATCAGCGTTAGAACATCTGGTACTCCATATAGTGCATTAGATATTAGAAATAATGAAATAACACTAAATACCCACCTTTCAGCACTTATTGGCTTTATTTATAAAGAGGTTGAAGCCTCCTTAGGTGCTCGATACAAGTATGCTCATTATTTTAAAAAAGTATTTGCTGAATTCGCTGGTCGTTACGGTATGCACATAACCAACATTAAAATATCAGACACTAGGCTTGTTGATGATACAAATAGTTGCATTACATTATACCAATCCATAACTACCAACACTCAGCTTATTGAGTATTATTCGGGCTGGATGTGTAAAGATAAATTAGGAAATTCACATATGCTGCACCTAGCTACATGGTGCGATACATATGGGGCTGAATTCACTTCTTTAATACATACAGTAATATCAAACTTTACTATAACTCATAAAACAACAAGGATCTCAAGCATACTATCTAAGCTGTTAGCTTTACTAAATGAATTTACTTTGCATTGCAAAACTAAAGAAGCCTTAGGACGCTCGCTAGAATGTGAAAACTCTCCAATATTCATGGAAGAAGTTCTAAATTCAATGCTGTTTAAATCAATGATAAAAAATCATGATCCTAAAAATTTCATAAAAAATTGGACTAAGACTATTCAGCTATTTAATAAATGCTTCATTGAAACGAGCTTTTTTGAAGAGCCGTTAAAGCCCTTTCTAATGCCTGAGTTTAAAGAGCCGAAAACAAGCTCTCATTCGATTTCAATAGGTGGTGATTTGAAAGAAGAGGAGAAGGACCGTTGGCTTACTGGTATTCCCTTAGAAATCAAAGATGAAACTGCATTAGAAGTGATTCAACAACGCTTAAACCTCGATCTTGAACACATACGCACTTTAACTAAAAGAATGTTTGAAGGCATTCAATCACGACAGAAACGCAATAAAAAATTTGTTGAAAGTGGTGAAATAAAGCCTCTCCCAAGTAACACAGGTAAAAGGGATAAAATACCAACCGGTATTGATCATTTAAAAAACACTGTAGCTACATTTCATCATCATGGTTTCGCTGTTGGCAGTCGAACATCAACTTTTTTAGGTTTCGATGGTCAAGGAGACGCATTAATAGAAGAACTTAACTTACCTACAACTAAGAGCTTAAATATTATCGCCTCACTTTTAATATTAGAGCACCCCAAAATTACACCAAGCTGGCTTCAAGAATGGGAGTTATACGATAGAAATGGAAATCAGGTTGGGTTAAAGCAAACTGGTAAACAATGGATAGCCGTAAGCTTTAAAAATCGGAAAGGGGCAACAACTGCTCAACAAGAAGTGATCTTGACCGATTACACTAAAACAATCATCGACGTATTAATTGAACACACTAGCTTTGCAAGGGATGCACTTAAAAGCAATGGAGGTAGTGACTGGCGTTATATGATGTTAACCGCCACTTTACAAGGTGCTAGCCTACCTAAAAATTTAGGTCAACAACTAGCTGCTCATGGCCCGTACCAAAAAGCACTTGCTGTAGAGTCTTATGATAATAATCAGCAGGCACTACTGAACCAGGAGAGTGCTACGAATTTAGCGAAAGTAGTCACGCCTCGAAGTATTCGTAGAGCTAGAGGCTTGCAAATTTACTTGAAAACACAATCTCTTAAGGCGGTTGCTGAGGCATTAGGTCATAAAGAAATACGCCTGGAATTGTTAGAGGTTTACTTGCCTAAACCACTCATGGAGTATTTTAACAAGCGATGGGTTCGTCAATTCCAAAATGCCATCATTTTTGAAGCGCTAAAAGATTCTCCTTATTTATTTGATGCGCTAGATTTTGATGAAAGCGCACTTGATGAATTTCTTAAAAATCATCGTCTAGGTGATTTGCCTGATAATCTTCAACGCATCAGTGCGAATGAAAAAGAAAACAAAGAATATATCAACAATCTAGATGAATTAGTTTTCACATTGAGTACACCTTTATTACAAGTACTACTGGCTATTCAAAGCGTTATCGATACTGCAAAAAATGATGAGGTATTTATACCTATTATCAATAAATGGTATCAATCCGCAGTATTTATTTTAAACCATTTCCAATTAAGTCAGAAAGGTGAGAAATATAGAAGACCACCAGAAGAAGCAATTCCATTATACGAATCAGCACTAAATAACCCTCTGAATCTTAATGTATTTAAGGAGAATATCTTATTTCACTCAAATTAATTGAAAGCATCTTAGATGAATCTAAATCTTTGTCAGCTCTTACTGAAGATGAGCTTTGGTCTTTACATCAAGCATCTATTAATAATGGAGATTTTCGAGTATTAAAGCTCGCAACAAACAATGTAACAGGGATCTACGATTATGAAGAACAAAAGCCATACTGGCTATTGAGTGAGTTTCCATCAAACACTTGGCATATTGAGATCAAAGATAATAGTAAAACATTTACAAGAACTATTGATTGGAGTGCAGTGTCTTTCGCAGATAATTCTCTGTTAACTGATCAAAAACACATACCGCTTCTTAACGCATTTAAGTACTGGATCACTGCGACAGATAACCCTAGAGAGAATGGAGGTAAATTCAAAAAAGGAGTATCAGTTAACTTTAGCATTCAATTAATTACAGCACTTATTAATGCAATATTGATTCATGGTGAAAGTATCCAGCTTGCAAAGTTACACTTTTCAGCTTTATCAGAGGACTTTCTAATGTCTCTAATGGTCAGGCTTGGATCATTAGGTACATTAAATGGACTCTATGATTATAACAATAAAGTTCGGGAAACTTTGCTAAAACACATATCGATTATTAGTGACAATGAAGCTGAAGAGTTTAAAGAGAAATACCCTTTTTGTGCTCGAACATTACTTCCTGAAGAAATGCCCCTTGGACTATCTGTTACACAGAGGGTAAAAGCATGCTGTTGGCTAAATAGTATAGGTTACTACCAAGGTGAAGTTAAAAGTAAAAAAAGCAAGACTGGAATATCGATACGAAATCACCACCAAGGAAATTCCGCTATTCTTCATAACTTCATCTATGACGGTCAAATTATTCCTGTTAATAATAAAGGTATTTCAACTTTTGAAGAATTAAAACTTAACGAAAAAGTAGAAGATAAAGAATTTAAAAGTATCCCATGTACAGAAGATATAACTGGGGAGATGAGTGAAACATTAATTGAAAACTATATAAGTGCGCTTAAGTTATTAAACACAGTTAATGGGAGAGATGATACCAGCCAGTATTTCCCAACCATAATGACATCAATAACATGCTCTCGAATTAGAGAGCATGTCAAACTGAAAAAGAAAGGTCGATTTAAAACACTACCACCTCAATTAGTTTTTAATTTAATTAAAAACTGTTATGAATTTATTCAAGAATATCAAGAGTCCATTTTCAGCTCCGTGCAGTCTGTTCTTGCAGAAGGTCTAACCAAAAGTACCGGCAAAAACTCGAATAAAGATTTTTTTCAACACAAGAGTCCAAAACATGACCCTAATATCCCTTCCACTGAACGAGGGGCATGGACTAATACAGGGGCTTTACTTTTAATTTGTGACAAACTACAAAACTTAGGTGTTGATCGGTTATCAATACCTGGCACAGAAGAAGATGTGTTTGAAAAAAGACGTAATAATAAAAGTCTTTTCGATCTTTATAATGTACTCATTGGCTCAATTCAAACCCTAACTGGCGTGATAATGGCAAAGCGCATTGATGAATTAATAACGCTTAAACCTCATCATAACTTGTCTCCTAACATTGACCCAACAAGTGAAAAGGGTAAGAAAACAGAATATGAATTAGTAGCCAGTTTAAAGAAATCTGGTAGCGGCGGTGAGCATGGAAAAAATTCATCTATTGCACGACCAATTCCTCGCTCATTCGCTCTAATAATTTGGAAACTAGAACAATTTAATCAAGGTCTGATAAAAGCAAACTTAACAAAATCGAGTTTATCTTTGTTTAACAACATTGACCCCGTAAAGTTGAAAATAGGACAAGTTAATGTTCGTTCATATAATTCACATTTGAATGCTGTTTGTGATTACTTTGAGCTACCGGTTGTCATTTTCGGAAACGATGAGCATCGCAGATATTACGTTCGTCAACATCAACTTAGGCGATTCTTTGCAATGGTCTTTTTTTGGTCAAAGGGCTTTGATGGACTTGATACTCTTAGGTGGATGCTTGGCCACACTGATCTAGAGCATCTGTATCGCTACATAACTGAAAGTGAAACAGGCGCTGTATTAAATGGTATTAAAGCATCGTATATCATTGATGCTATGGATAAAAACAAGCTTGATAATATGCAAGAGTTGGTTGAAAAACTAGCAGAACGTTATGGGGTGAATAACGCCAATATCTCACTCTCAACAATAACCGATGCAACCGATGATTATGAAGATACATCGGAGTACAAGACAATACCGCACATCGAAGAACTAAAGAAGCAAGAGAAGTTAGAATCACAAGTTCTCGAACTATTAGAAGACGGAATTATTTCTTTAGAGCCAGAATTTTTCACGATTGAACAAGATGGCCAAAAAGTCAATGACTTCTCATTAACACTTCAAATCAATGAAATAGGTTAGAGATAAGCATGGAAACGTTAGAAGTAAACCAAAAAAAGGTGCTCGAAACAAAGTCACTACTAATAGAAATAATTACAACACCTGAAAATTTCAAAGCCATTGATGAAATAAGTACAGCACTGCACTCACAGCAAGGGTTAGCTAAATTTAGTGATAGTGAAAGAGGCATCGCTCCTTGTTCACTAAATACACTTAAAAACGCCTCTGAGCTATTGCTAGATAGAGGCTTTGTTGAGCTAAATGAATTGCGAATTAATGCCAAGAATGCAATAGAAAAAGCAGTGGTAGGCAGCAAGGCCGATAAAGCAACAAAAGCAGGGTTGAGGAATCTAGTTGATGACCTAGAGTCTAAATTAAATACAATGAAAAAAAGTAATTTTTTATTAGAAACTATTATTACCGAATTACGCGGTGATCTAAAAAGAATGGCTTATTCAGATGACACGCCTGACCAAAAGGAATCACACTATCAATATCTCAACCGCCAAATTGAAGCAAAACTAAATTATGTACTCTACGGAGAGCTGTAAATGCCAATTTCCCTTTTGAAAGACTTTGAGCGTTGGGGCTTTTACTCTCCGCTCGATCGTGAACTAAAAATGGTAGATGCCAGCAACACTCCTTTCGTCACTTACGATAATGGTATGCCTTGTTTTGAGGCAAATATGTATATGAATCAACAGCTGGGGTTAACAAGGTCTCGACGTGTTAAAGGGGGAACTTTAAAAACTTACGCAAAGCATATTCATCACATAGTGCGCTTTTGCTACAGAAACAAATTACGTTTTAGTCAACTTACGGACTCTACTTTCACACTTTTTGTTCAAGGCCTACAGGGAGAACGCGATAAACTTGGTGAACTTGTTCGTAGCAACAACCACGTCATTCAAATAGCGCAAAGATGTCTGAACTTTCTTTGCTTTGTGCAAAGTTGCCATGACCTTAATAACTTTATTGGTAAAGGAACTGAGAACGCAATCCGAATCACCATAAAAATTCATCGAATATCAATCGAAGGCTCAAAGAAAAAAAAAGAAGTTGAGGTTACTAGTCATGCTTGCATACCAACCAAAGATGCTGTTAAAAACAGATTTCCAGTAAGTGAAGATGATGCACTTAAAGTATGGGATTTTATAAAAACTCAAGAAAACCGGGAGAAGCGACTTCGTGATATAGCACTGTATCAGTGCCTAGAGGAGCTTGGCGCTCGTGTGAGTGAGATCCACTTAATCACGTTAGAAGATATTGACAATGCGATTAAATCAGGAGTCAATCCGCATTTAACCATAACAACATTAAAACAAGAGGATGACTCTTCTCGAAGCATACCTGTAACCTCAGCGCTACTTACCGATATTAAGCAATACATTAACAAAGTTAGAAAAAAAATCATAAAGCGTACATTAGGAAAAAATAAGGACCATGGTTGTTTATTTGTTTCACTAACTACAGGAAGAGCACTTCAGAGTGCAACATTGACTAGGTACATGAACAAATGGAAAGATGAATTAGGTATTAAAGGTGAGTTACACCCTCACTTGTATAGGCACGCATTTATAACAAATAAACTTAAAGAAATTATTTTACAGCATAAAGACATTACTTCAGCTGATAAGTTTCGCGAACATTTACTGCATACAGAGCGTTTTAAGATACAATTACAGCAGTGGACAGGACATACACATATACATTCGCTTAATACCTATATAGACCTAGTCTTTGCAGACTTACATGGCTACAGCACCGCATATAATGCTGTTCAATTAAATGATTCAGTGAAAATTGTTAAACGACAAATTCAGCGAGTTAAGCAGCAACTAAAAGGTAAGGAAATAACAGTGACTGAAGGAATGCATCTAATTGAGGAAACACTATCTGCATTTGAAAAAGATATAGAACAATCATTAAATGAAAGGCACTAATCTAAACCCTCATTGACATTTTAAAATCATTCTTCACTTCTGAGAACACAGGCATCATAGCTAAAATACATTATGCAAGTCTCATAATTGATTAGCAAAGTACACCTCTTTAGTATGTTGAAAACTATTTTTTTGGTACTATGAGAAGATTAATTCTCGATGTTTAATAGGGGATTAAAATGATTTTTTAATTAAGAATAAATAGGCGCTGTATGCTCATAATTTCAAATACCGTAACAATTGCCGATTGGGAAGTTGAACTCAATGCAATTAGATCAGCAGGTAATGGTGGGCAAAATGTTAATAAAGTAGCTACTGCTATTCACCTTCGTTTTGACATTAATCGATCATCTCTACCCGCTATTTATAAAGAAAAGCTGCTGAAATTATCTGATAGCCGGATATCATCGGAAGGTATTATCATTATCAAATCACAGCAATTTAGAACACAGTTACTAAATAAAGAAGCTGCTCTGGAGCGTTTAAAAGAGCTCATTTTATCAGCCATGGTTGTGCAAAAAAGTCGGAGAGCTACAAAGCCAACGAAAAGCTCTCAACGCCGCCGAATGGATAGTAAAACCAAACGAGGAGCTTCTAAAGCGTTGAGAAAAAAGGTGGATTTTTAGTCCCCCCCTGAGTTGACCAGTTCAACTCAATGAAGCTACAGCTAAGGTGTGTAAGTAGATTTTCTTCTAACCTCAGCTCTTCGGCTATTATGGTCAACTTCTAAATTACATATAACTACAGTTATTTCACGAACTTTATCTGAAAATGGCTTTCTGGATTGGCGTAAAGTAAAAGTTAACCTACCTTCACTTTTAAAGTCATTCAATAATGTAAGAGATAACTTTTCCCTTGTTGCATAATGTTGGATTCCATCATTAACTTTATCAATGAAGTTTATAATTCGTTTATCATGTGCAAATAATACAAGGTAATGTCCTGTATGAAATCTATTATCAATACCATCGTTTTCACTGTATCTACCAAATATCTGAAATAATCCGTCTATAGTTTTTGATTTTATATCTTCTTGTTTTTTCAGCAGCTTGAATTCAATGTGCCCCATTATTTTATTGTGGGATTTGATAGTTATATCAGTTCTCCCACAACCCAAAAACAACTCAGTGCTTACTGAAACATGTTTTTCAGTTCGATATATAGAACGTAAGTTTGATGCGATAATTCCTGACAAGTTTTCTTCATTGAATGGAGTGAAGTCTACCTCTTTTGTTGTTTTATTTTTATTCTTAGACAATAGATATAAAGTATTGTTTTGTTTAATTTCGTCTAAACAAAACATTAGATTGCTATCAAAATTACTAGATACTTCAATTCTATTTGCTAATAAAAGTAGTTCTAGCCTAGATTTTTCGAGCATTTCAAGAATATTTCTTTTAACTTTTATGTCATAAATATAATGAAGATCTTTACTGAGTAGTTTTAAGAAATCGGCTCGAATAAGTTTAACCGAATTTACAACACCTCTTGCATTTGGAGTGTTCAAATTAGCATAAGGCCTATAGCGCTCATAGTATTCATTAAGTTCATTTAGCCTATTTTCTATTTTTTTTATTATATGGCCCAAATTTTCCAACGGAAATTGAGATGAATTCTCCTCAATTTGGAGTCGCAACTTTGCTAATCTTCTAGATGCATCAGTTACAATCGTTGTATTGTGAAGGTATCTATCTTCTCTATTAAGAAATACTCCTCTGATAGAGGTATCATTTTCAATCAGATTTTTAATGAAATGATTATCAATAGAGCTTCCAACAAAAAATAAATATGAGTCAGAAAAGACGTTTGGTTTTATAGAGTTTATATTAAATATTATTTCTATTTTTACTTTCCCTCTATTGAGTAATATGACCAAGTTTTCTTCTACTTCATATATTCCTTCTGCTTTTTTATTCAACCAAGCATGCTTTGAAATCAGTTCGGCCATATCACTTGCATTGTAAACAGGCCGATCAAGAAGTCGATTAATTTCATTTAGAATATCCTCAAGATAAACCTTAGTTCCAACATGTTTTTTATGGAGTCTTGATATATGGTCTTTAATTTTAACAAAATGTTCTCTAAGTTCGATGGGCAAAAAGGATTCATGCTCATAACTAATATTGGTATGAATTCGTTCGAGCATCTTTTTTAAATCATTGAATGATTTATTTCCCCAGGTTTGATTCAATTGATTTGGGTTATAGGTCATCTGAATGTATTCATCAATGTTAGTTAGAAAACCATAAACTCCTGGTTTACAACGAAGAGCTAAAGCTTTATCAATTTTAAGCTCTAACTCCAAATCACGGTTGAAGTTAGATTCATCTAATGTTGGTTTACTAATCATAAAGTTCTGATCTTCACTCATTCAAATACAACTCCGCCATATCATCTAACTTAGCTTTAACTTCTTTCCAATTGGGCATTACCTGCGTGAGCAAACGCCAAAAACGGTCACTGTGGTTATGTTCAGCAATATGGCAAAGTTCATGAAGGATCACGTAATCAATACACTCTTTAGAGGCTTTGATTAAATGTGGGTTAAGCATTAAGCTACCTTTTGTAGAACAGCTTCCCCATTGTTTCTTCATCACCATAATACGAAATGAAGGTAAGCCTTTAACCCATGAGGCTTTAGGTAACATCGCTTGCAGTCTTTCATGGAATACAGCATTAGCCCGGTGGATATACCACTTATCTAAAAGTGCTTTTATTTTTACCGCCCGTTCATCACAGTCTTTTTTAAAAGTGACGGTTAATTTACCCCTGTGCAATTTCACCTTTGGTGTTAGCTCAGGATCTATAATCACTTTTAGTACATAGCGTCTACCTAAATAGAATTGTGTTTCACCACTTACATACTGTCTCGGCAACACATATTCCTGCTGAGTAGAGAACTCAACGATACTTTCCCAAATCCAACGAGCACGCTTTAACATAGCTTCTTGTATAGCTTCAGGTGTAGCATCACTAGGTGCTGTTGCTACAACCCTTTGGTCAGGATGAACTTTTATCACTACCTTTCTAGCTTTAGCCTTTGAGTTGTTATCAACAACAGTGCGGCACGATTCACTTAAACGAACGATGTCATAATTAATGACTTCTTCACCATAAACAAACTTACCTTGCTCTTGAGTCGTTTTACTTATTTCACTCATTTACTTAAGCTACCCACGAGATAATCCTAGACGAGTGATTTTAAGCACTTCTTCAATTAGCTTCTGAGCACTCTCAATACCAAAGTCAGCAAATAGCATTGGAAGTAGTTTTACACTAATCGCGTTTTCAATTTCACCAGGGTTTATCGAAAATTCAGCAACTGCTGTTTTAACCACATCGTCGATATCAAACGCATATTGCACTAATTTATCTTCATCGATATTGCCGCTCGTTAGTACACCATCTTTAAAAAGGTGCTTAAACAAGCCAAAGTATGCCTGAGCATGTTTGTTTTGTTTTCCATCAGCATCAGTGAATGCTTCAGGCATGCCTTCAACCTTGCGCTCTTTCACTTCTTGTTCAAAATCAGCAAACAATATGTATTGCTTAACGGGTGCATCAAACATCGCTTTAGTTTCGTCAATCGCTTTCTTGAGTAAATTAGAGAAGTATTCTTGAGCATATGGGTCATCAGCAAGATCTTGTTCAATCATCTTAGTGATGCGGCCGGTGATTTTATCTGTTTGGTTACGAGCTTCATCATCAGTTAAGTCTTGCGGCTTAACATCTTTCCCTAAATTACCAACCAAATACGCGCCATCAGGCTCTTTAACTTCAATACCTGCGATATGTTTATCTAATAATTGGCGTATATCTTCTGCATAAACATCATAATCTACCGTTTCGTTCGCATCTTCACGTACCTGTTTACGAAGGTTAACGAACATTTTTAGTGTTTCTTTTAAATGATCACGAGAGCCTTTAGCCGATGCAGGGCCGTCAAAGCTTTTGTCATCAAAAAAGGTTGCTGACTGTAATGCGACTTTCATGCAGTTTGAAAATGCCGTTAATGCGGAATAAAACTCATCTCTTTTCTTAAGGTTTTTATCTAACAACTGCCCCTGAACATCTTCTATTTTTGGGGTAAGAGCCTGTCTAAGTGCTGCATGGTCTTTCTTGTTTGGCACCCCTTCAAAAATCGCCCATAAATCGTTATATAAACCTGGTAACTTTTTGTATTCCGTATCCATACGGTTATACAAACCTTTGAGGTCATCAACGTCAAAACCATTTTGATTGCGTTCTGCCAGTTCTTGATACTTTTCAATGGTCATATCGAGTTCTTTCAAAATGCCACGGTAATCAATTAAGTAACCAAACTGTTTCTTGCTGTGTAGCCTATTTACACGAGCAATAGCTTGAATCAAACTATGTTCTTTTAGTGGTTTATCGATATATAGAACTGTATTTTTCGGTTCATCGAAGCCCGTTAGTAGCTTATCAACAACAATCATGATATCTGGGCCATCATCTTTGCTGAAATCTTCAATTATTGATTTGGTGTATGCTTTTTCATCTTGTCCGAAGGAGTCAGCAACATTGCCTTTCCACCAGTTCTGCACAATATCCTTACTTTCTTGATCTACCGCCTCGTGCCCCTCACGAGTATCAGGAGGCGACATTGCAACAACAGAGGTAACTTTACCTATTTTATCTAAAGCTTCTTTATAGCGAATAGCAGACGCTTTAGAATCGCAAGCGAGTTGGCCTTTTAAACCTTGTTTCTTAAAGTTTTGAAAATGATCAGAAATATCATGTGAAATTAGCTCAATACGGCCTTCAGTTTGATAGATTTGGCCTTTTTGTGAAAACTTCTTCTTTAAGTCCGTTCTCTGCCTTTCTGTTAGTTTTTCAGTTATACGATCAAACCAAGCATCAATAGCTTTGTCATTCACGTTTAAATCAGCAATACGCTCTTCATAGAGCAATGGTGTTACCGTTTGGTCTTCAACTGCCTGTTGCATAGTGTAAGAGTGAATAATCGAGCCAAATTTATTTTCGGTTTTATCATCTTTAAGTAATGGAGTACCTGTGAATGCAATAAACGCTGCCTTTGGCAAGGTTTGCAGCATACGAATATTATTTTCACCATTTTGGCTTCGATGTCCTTCATCAACCAATACCAAAATGTTAGGGCTATCGTTGTAGCACTCATCATATTTTATTGCAGAGCCAAACTTATTGATGATTGAAAAGATAACTCGCTCATTACCTTTACCAATTTGCTGTGCTAAACGTTTGCCTGATGTCGCCATCGCATCTTTTTTATCGCGTTCAGTTAATACGCCACCAGAAGCAAATGTTCTACTTAACTGATCTTCAAGATCTACTCGGTCAGTCACAATAACCACTCGGCATTGAGCAAGCTCTTGTAACCAAATAAGTGCCTTTGACAAGAAAACCATCGTGAAAGACTTACCACTTCCGGTGGTATGCCAGATTACACCGCCATTTCTAGCTCCTGGTCGAGTACCTGTTTCATCAAAGCTAGTAATACGTTCTACTAAAGATTTAATACCAAACACCTGCTGATAACGAGCCACAATCTTACCTGCTTTCTTATCAAACAATGTATATAAGCGAGTCATTTCTAACAAACGTTCAGGTTTAAGAAGGCTAACAATCAGCCTATCTTGACCAGTTACCGCAAGCTCACCACCCGCTAATAATGATAAATACTCGTCTTTAGCTGCGGCTGGACGGTGCGCAAAAATCGCATCTAATTGCTCTGCACTTAGACCTGCATTTTTTAACCGAGAAAATTCATCTTCAACTATTTCTTCTTCTTTCCACTTAGCCCAGAATTTCTCAGGCGTGCCGCATGTGCCGTACAAACCGTCATGACCATTAACAGCCAGTAATAACTGGCTATAAGCAAATAAGTGAGGGACTTCAGCTTGGCCTTGATTACGGATTTGCTGCGACACTGCTTCATTTAATGTTGATTTACCTTCAGTAGATGAGTCTGGACGTTTTGCTTCAATTACTACCCAAGGTAGCCCATTTACAAAACAGACAATGTCAGGAATTCGATTTCCTGTACCTTCAGCGTTTTGCACCACCATCTCTTCAGTAAAGTGAAAGTAGTTGTTCTTTGTGTTTTGCCAGTCAATCAACTGAATAGTTGGTGAGGCTTTTCTACCATCAATAAACTCAGTGACGCCGACACCATACATCAAGGCGTTGTATAACTTCTCATTTGCACCTTTTAGCCCTTCATTCATCGCAGGGTTAAGTTCATGCATGATCTTATCAATAGCGGCATCTGATAGTTTGTGGTCTTTACCTGCGAACGGGAAGGTTTGTTTACTTAAAAACTCACGTATAACAGGCAATAACATTACCTGACCAGTTGATTTATCCGCTATAGAGTTCCCCCTAGCTTTTTCGCAACCACGAGGAGGAATAAACGAGTACCCAAGTTTACTTAGCAGAGTAAGGGCTGGGATTTTCGAGCTAAACTCTTCCTTGAAGTTTGCTAAACTTATAGTCATGCTGCTTGTCCTTCTTGTCCTTCTTGTCCTTCTTGCTCTTGTTGCTCATCTGCTTCCACTAAAACCTCTAACTGAACAAACAACTCTCTTAGTGATGGATAAAGATCGTTAATGTCATTTAAAAACTCAATATAAGCGAGAAAAAGCTTTGAAGATATTTCTTCATCATCATTGGAAGTACGAATAAACAATGAACGACCTAGACTTTCTTCTAGCTTAGTTACAAATAGACTTATAAATGGTTTTGACATTACCAAAGCCGTTTGAAAATTGCCGTCTATAGTCCAAGAGCGCATAACATCGGCATACTCTAGATTTGAAAACTCTGGTCTATTCCTTTTTTGACCATTAAATCTACTCTCTACAGTTTGGTTTAAATCTGAATGAATATCACTGATAGGCTGTAAGATAGAGTCATGTAAAATCGTATCGACTCGTCTATTTACATCAGCTTCTGGTAAATAATCGACAAAAGTATAAATAAATCGCTTTAAAATTATTATGTCGGAAAATAACACTGATTCGACACAATATCCTGTATGGCTGAACGGGTTACAACGTTTACCCTGAATTTGTCTCTTCAGTTCACTATCAACTTCATTAGTTGAAAAATCTCTATCAAAAATAACATTCCAAGTTTTCCCTCTTAAAATAGAGGTCAGTGTTCGTTTGTTATATTCAACTTTTTGAAGAATGTTATCTTTACCTCTTAACGGAAAAAATGATACATCAGATAAACAACCGCTAACTTCAGTGATATCTTTTAGTTTTACATTAATAGCCTTTAAATACTCTGCATCATCATTTCCTTCCACGAAAGCGATATGCTTGGCTTGGTTTAGATGCTCTAACGATAGAATTACGCCACCTAATGCTCGCTTGATAGTATCAAAGCTTCGGTGTTCTATTGGAATAAGCTGCTTGTCAGCCTTCGCTTCTTCACTAAGAAAGAATACTTCTCCTTCCCCTGCATTAGTAACAAACTGGTCATTATGGCTAATAATAAAAAACTGATTATCAAGAATACTTCGCAAATGACTAATAAGGTTTGATTGTAATTTAGTATGAATATGCGAGTCTGGCTCATCTACAAGTAACAGTTTTAATGGAGCATCTAGAAACTCTATAGTTGATAGGATTTCTACTATTTGTAAAAAACCACTGCCTTGTAAATGTAAGTCTTGCTTTTTACCTGCACCTATAGTGACTTTGATCGAAACAAATTCATCAGTTCTTGCACGTGTCTTAGGCGGTAAATCGAATTTAACTGTTTTATCTAATATCTTTGTTATTGCTTCTTCTAGCTGCTCTATAGATTCTCGTTTAGCAATGATCTTATTTCTCAAAACTTCGTGAGAGATACCTTTCTGTATTTTTTTGGTGACCTGAGCGTCATTCAAATAAGGTTCGTATTGTAAAACACCAGCAACGGGCCTTGTTTGATATATGAATATTGCTTCATCTAGTGTCTTGCCATCAGCCACAATTTTTTCAGCAAAACTAGAGAATTGATTTTGCTCTATAGGTTGAATCCGAAAAAATGCATTTGAAATAGAAGTAGGTCGTGAAATCTTAAACCCAAGATTAAATTGCTCACCATCAACGCATAAAGTAACAGTTATTTCTGCATTTCTTGTTCGGCCTGAATGAAAAAATAAATCATTATCACTAGTAAGTCTTAGAAAATCTAACTCTTGATAATTAACATAACGGCTAGTCGAATTTCGAACTTTATAAAAACCTTTTCTTGAAGCTAAAATGAATGCTTCATAGCACTTTTCCCATAAATGAATGCCTTCAAATATTGTAGATTTACCTGCGCTATTCTCACCAATGATTATGTTAAAGCTGTTATTTGGTGAAATAGTTAAATCTTCAAAAGATTTAAAGTTTTTTAGTTGGATCTCACTCAATCGTATTTGCATTATTTAATTCCCTCAGCGCTTTTTTGGCTACCAGCTTCTTCTTGTTCTGTTCTCTGCTTATAAATATCGATAATAAAATGCATTGGTACGGGCAACCTGTAATGCCTACATCCAGTTAAGATAATCGGCCAAAAAGAAAATTGAAAAGCAGACATATCATAAACTTTATTTGATTGGTCGCACTCATTAACCAACTGTTTAATCAACTCTTCTGGCTCTTCAGTCACGCAAACATCAGATAACGTTGCACCATGCACTTTATCGAAACGGTAAAAGTGTTCTTCGGAAGACTCATCAAGAAAATACACTTGAAAGTTACAGTGCGGTAAAAATTCTTCTTTAATTTTTTTAACTATTTCATATGGTTCTGTAACCCCCATAATTGCTGAAAAGGTAGATATATAGGGGTACAGTATTGCCCCCTTAGTAACACTCTTTCTATACTCTTCGGTTTTATCAATGGGGTGTTCTATTAATTCAGCATAGCTTTGAATTGTAGTTGGGTATTTATCACCAATCTTAAACATTTGATATATCTCTCGGGACATATTGCTTAACCAAGAGTTGATATCACGCCAATGTTTATGATCGAGAGAAAGGAACCAAAGAGCTAATACTAAATCGATAGCTTGCTCATCTTTGTATGGTGTAAACAAAATAGGATTGTTTACGATTAACTGCTTAATGCTATCTTGATATTTAGTTACTGCTTCTGAAAAAAATCTTCCAGCTTCTACATTTTCATCACTAACTTGGCTTAAATACCAGTATGACCAACAACCAGTTAGGGCTAACCTACCTAACACATCGAACAACTTTAAGTTTACATCTGTGGAACAAGACGGATTTACTGCATGTGATAAAGCATACAAGTTATTGCAATGAGGTATTATTTTTTCTTCAATGTACTGATTTGATACTTGTAAATTTAACTTAAGAATTGAATCCAAAGTTGTCATTGTTGAAACTGCTACCTTGTTTTTTTTGCCAAACGCAAACTTTGCTGCTTCCCAGGCATTTAGCATCGTAAACTCTGCTGATAGAAATGCGCTCTCTAGGTTATCCTCATCTCTGCACCATGAGTATAAAATCCAAAGGCATAAATATAATTGGCGAATACCCGTTAAAATATCTTTTGGCTTTTTATCATCAGTACAAGTGAGACTAATGGCAAGCTGGCTAAAGTGTTTGAAAGACACTTCTGGCTCGTCAATCATCGCCAATGACTTGCGAAGTAAACTGCGACAGTTCTTAGGTAACAGTTCCTCACGAAGCATATGTTGCTCGACTAAATCAGCAAGCCTGTCACCATTCCATTCAGAAAAACTTAAATCATCTGCTTTTAATTTGCCTAAAAACATGCTTACGTTAGATCTTACTTCTTCTTTAACTTCACCACCAAAACATAAACAAATTTCAACAGGACTTTCATTGTACTCAGCTGGAATACGGGTCGGAATGAATACATCAATAATTTCATTAATGGACGGGCGTAAGTCTTGTGGATTTGCACTGTCCCAATCCCTACGGTCTAAATCGCCAGACTTTACCGAAAATAAATATACCTTACTTTCTGATTCACTAGACAACTTACCAAAAGCACCAACATCCACACCATATTGTCTGCTGCCAACACCTGGTTTCAAGAAAACTTCTAAGCCCATTTGTGATAGTAAATCAGGTAATAAAGCATCCAATTCGCCTCGTTCTTTCAAAGAGGCTAAATATTGTCTTATCACTAATTTCATGAGGTACATCCCTCCGCTTTAAACTGCCAGATCATATTTTCTAAACCGTGTGGGTCAAGATTGTGCATTGATGCAAACTCAAATGATGTACTGATTTCACTAAGTGGAACTTCCTGACGGGTCTTTTGCTCACCATGATGTATATAGTGAATCGACTTGTTTCCATAGAGCAATACTGACTCATTTCCACCTAACAAAGAGGTAAAAATCGACTTTTTTCTAGCCTGTTTCATAGATTCATTCATTAGCTTATTGTGATGCCGCCAATATGTATGCCTATCTTGCTGGCTAGGGCTTAATTCGTTTATTTTAAAAGCTGCTTTTACTGATGCTTGGTATTCTTTGTATTCAGATAGCACATCCGTTGCAAGCTGTTTAACCCTGTGTTCTTTTGACCCATTCAATGCTTCCAAATGATCTCGAATACTTCCTGGGTAACTTACACAGAGAGGGTGAAAAATAAGTTGCTGAATATCTGCTAATTCATCATCAGGAGCATTAAGAACTAACGACTCAATTAAGCTAATTGCTGTTTTAGGCTGATTGAAGAACCACCCACAAGCTTTTCTCGCTAAGAAAAGGTGTACGCCTTTGCTTTCTTTGGCTACGAGGGCACGATCAAAGCCAATAGAAATGCCTTTGTCTAAATCACGAAGAAGGTCAAAAGCGTATTTCCCTAGCTTAATTCTTTTTGATAACAACCATCTTGTAAGTAATGCGGATAGGTGAGTATCTCGGTGGTTATGTAGTTCTCGAACAAAACTATCAAAATACTTTACTGATAATTTGTACTCGCTTAATTCGAAAAAACGCTCTAAAAAAAGCACACAATCATCGAATCGATTGCTTTTTAGTAGTCTATCCAAAGCAAAGTCAACATTATTGATAGTGCCTTTGTTTTCAGGTTTGGTATAACAGCAAATATTCAACAAATTAGGTTCAACATTACTGCTTACCTTTTTTTCGTCATAAAACAATATTTCTGAAGCAGCATGAATATAACGATCATCTAAGTGATCTGAATGCGTGTTTAAAAAATCTAAGAACAAGCATTCTAAATCATCAGACTGAGAAACAACGGTAAACATCGCTCGCATTGATGTAGCCAAAATCAAATCAGTTGGTGAAGAAATGGATGATTTAGTGATAGCTATTGCAACTGGTTCCAAGAGCGTTTTGTCTTGGAAGTTAATTCTACCCAATGCAAAAATGGCTCTTTGTATAATTAACTCATTTTCATGAGTAAGCAGTTCAATAGCTTGATTTACATAAGTAACTTCATCATTACTTGCACCTGCTTCAATAGCAGTAGTTAAATGGTCAAAGTCTTCATCAATATTGGTTAAAGCTATATCCAAAAGAGCTTTGGCTCTATCATCACCCTTTATACAGAACTCTTTGAATGGTGACATTAGTGTGTAAGCGAAACCATCTTGACCAGCTTCTAGCGTAAGATGCTTCACACATTGAGCTACGCCTTTTACCGGAGCATTTATATCAGGTAAAACCTCTTCAAAAACTCGCCTTACTGAAAAGAAATCATGATTTTCAGGTGTGTTTTTAAAATTTTGAAATAACCCTATAAGGTTCAAATTTCCATCATTATGTAATTCAGCCAACGTGCTTGGTAGAAGCTTTTCATCTTTTCTGTCTTGATAGTAAATGTCTTGGATGAACTCAAAAAAGTTGCCATCCTCATTAGCTATTAATAGTTTTTCTTTAAGCTCATCCATAATCATTTAATTCCTATACCGATACTCTGCGCTTGCCTGTTAACAACTGCTGCATTAACGCTTTTTTTTCTTTTTTTAAATCGGCAAGTTGCTTTTCTAACAATTCGATTTCTTTATCCGCATTTAATAAAATTTTTGCTATCTTTTTCTGCTCTTCAACAGTTGGGGGACAGAAAAATTTAGTTTGTTTTGCATTTGAAATTGTAAAGGTTCCGACTGTAGTGATCGTGGTCTGATTTAAAATTTGGTTTTGAATGTATGTACTTTCAAAGCAATAATTAAAGAAATTACTATCCACAGAACCATTAGACTTAAAGCACAAAACGTTACCATCTTTAAAATAAAATCTATCGTCCTTTTTTACTTGGTAAATAATACCCAGAGTACCGACACCACTTACTAAAAAGTCACCCTCCTTCGGTAAACCATATTTTTCTTCAAGCTGAGAAAATAACTTTTCACTGATAAAAATTTCACTTTTGAATGGCTCTCTCTTCGTCAAAGATACTAATTCACGAGTCCTTAAAAATGGTACGCCGCGATCACACCAATCAGCTTGAAGAACTCTTTTACTAGAGCCTACTTCAAATGCTTCGCTAATTAACATTGTATTCCACTCACCCTTAAACGGTTTACTTGAATCGTCCAGTAGCCGCTTTTTGCCTGTGAGCAGTTGTTGCATTAGGGATTTCTTCTGCTGTTTGCTGTTGTCGATTAAGCACTCGGTAGTGCTAATCGCTTTATCCCAAGTTGATAAGATTTTTGCGATTTTTCGTTGCTCCCCTAGAGGAGGAACCAATAGGGGAAGTTTTTCTAAAGTTGCTTTATTTAATTTAAAACGCCCAGCACCTTGCCTCGAAAGGAAGTTGGTAATGTTACGATGCTTGAAAAAGATGTAAAACCACTCTGAATCACACTCTTTTGAGCTTTCTATAATATGTGCATGATTATTTACAGTACATTTGCCGCTTATAAATTGAGTTTGACGCATTGTCGAGTATTTAAGGAAGTGGTCACCATCTTCTCCAATCAATGCATATATACCATCTTGTTCATAATCAGAAATATAATCCTGAATTTTAGTTGGCCCATAATAAGGGTAACTACCTTGCATAGTTGACCGAACTTCTTGGCTTATTGGTTTACGGAAATTATTCCTAATATTTAAAGCATTGCCTACCTTCTCTAACTTCCAATCATCAGGAATGAAAGTTACCTGAGCTTGAATTAATTCAAGTTTTGTATGTTGATTAGGCACCATAACCTAACTCCTTCAAGTAGCTTTCCATTTCTGCTTCAAGTGTTTTTAATTCTCTCTGTAGTTGCACTCGCTCAGTACGTACAGCGACTAAATCAATTTCAGCTTCTTCTTCAAAGGTATCTACGTAGCGAGGAATGTTTAGGTTAAAATCATTGTCTTTTATTTCATCAAAGCTTGCTAAGTAAGCATATTTATCAACATTTTCACGAGTTTTATAAGTGTCGATAATTTTTTGAATGTTCTCATGGGTTAACTGGTTTTGATTTTTGCCAGACTTAAATTCTCGGCTGGCATCGATAAACATGACATTCTTGTCTGCTTTATTTTTCTTAAAAATAAGAATGGCGGCGGGAATACCCGTACCGAAGAAGAGTTTTTCAGGTAGGCCAATAACGGCATCTAGTAAGTTTTCTTCAATGAGTTGTGTGCGTATTTTACCTTCAGATGACGCTCTAAATAATACACCATGCGGAACTACAACTCCCATACGGCCAGACTCTGGTTTTAGCGTTTCAATCATGTGACTGATAAACGCATAATCACCTTTAGTTTTTGGTGGCACGCCACGGCGAAAACGTCCAAACTCATCATTAGCTGCTCCTTCATGTCCCCATTTATCAAGTGAGAACGGAGGGTTTGCTGTTACTATGTCAAAATGTAGTAAGCCAGTACCTTCTTTATCTAACAGCATTGGGTGGCGAATGGTATCGCCCCATTCAATACGGTGATTGTCTTCACCGTGTAGGAACATGTTCATTTTGGCAAGTGCCCAAGTAGATCCAATCGCTTCTTGCCCAAATAAAGCATACTTTTTAGAACCCGAGTTTTTGCGCACCATAGCGCCACACTTCATTAATAGTGAGCCAGAGCCACATGCAGGGTCACATATTTGGTCGCCTTCTGCTGGTTCTAAAATAGTGGCAAGCAAATCTGAAACTTCCGGTGGCGTATAAAATTCTCCTGCCGACTTACCACTGCCAGCGGCAAAGTGTTTGATTAGGTATTCGTAAGCATTACCAATAATGTCGAGCGAGCCAACACGACTAGGGCGTAAATTAAGAATGTCTTTACCAAAATCTTCTAAAATATGACGAAGAATATCGTTCTTTTGTTTTTCTTGGCCGAGCTTATCAGTGTTAAAGCTGATGTCTTGAAACACGTTTTTAAGTTTAGTGCCATTGGCTTCCTCAATAGCGTGAAGCGCTTGGTCGATGCGTTGGCCATTGCCAGCCTTATGGCGCTCTTCATATAAATCCCAAAAACTTGACCCTGCTGGTAATACAAAACGCTGTTTTGCCATCATTGCACGTATCAGCTCAGGATTATCCCCGTATTGCTCAACAAGTTTGTCGTATTCGTCTTGGTAAACA
Source organism: Pseudoalteromonas sp. NBT06-2 (assembly GCF_002276045.1). Classification (GTDB taxonomy): domain Bacteria; phylum Pseudomonadota; class Gammaproteobacteria; order Enterobacterales; family Alteromonadaceae; genus Pseudoalteromonas. The sequence goes on from NZ_NQMR01000045.1 coordinate 38,165, forward strand.
TCAGAGATATACTTTAAGAACAACATGGTAAGAATGAAGTCTTTATAGATAGACGGATCTACCGTGCCTCTAAAGGTATCGCAAGCTGCCCATACGGCCTTATTTATTTCATCCTGATTAATCTGTGTTGTTGTCATATCTTAATTTCCTTAAACTTAAATTCTGTATTAAACCTTTATTAGCCAATGCTTAACCAAGTAATGCTTGTGCGATGCCTTGCATCTGGCTGGCTCTGTTGTCGATTAAAGCATTGAACAAACGCTTTTCTTGTTTAACTTTGTTATCAAACCCTACAATTGCCATTTGCTTTTCGATGCTTGGAATGACTAACGGTATCGCTTCTAAAACGGCTCTTCTAATACTCACTTGCGCACTGCCTTCGGCAGAGTTTGCAAAGTAACGTTGAGCATTTTTTTGGTTTAGTTGCCAAGCAACAAACTCAGGTAAAACGGTTTTATCTGTAATTTGAATTAAAAAATAATGCGGAGCACAAACTGTCGGTTGATTAATATCATCAACATATGCAGCAACGTTGCGACCACCACGAGCTGCAAAAAGTACATCACCTTTTTGAAGCCATTCAGGGCTTTTACGCCCAGTTATTTCTGTACGAATGATTTGCTGCCAATGAATATACCCATCGTTATCAATATCCCTGATCTGTACCACATAGGCGTTACCATCCTTGTATTCAGGTATTTTTCCCCTAAACGGGTGGCCTGCTTTTACAATCGCAATATCAGCTAATGTTTTATTCATTTGCCATACTCAATTATTTGCACCATACCAATGATGCATAAATAATGATTCGCGATGATTATTTAGTCAAGCTTTATTTTGCATCTTTTAAATGGTGCACAATGAATATAAGGCAGAAAATGTTGGTTAGTTATCTAGATATGGATACAATCCACGAGATTGGAGTGTGTATTAATATATATGCTTATTTGGCAGAAAAGGCCTTTATTACCTCATATTCCAGTTGCTTTCTGATAGTAGCTACTCTGGTATATGAAGGCTTATTTTTAGCTCTTCTATTCATGGCTTCGTGATTGAACACTTCATTATTTTTTGACTCCCCAATTGTGCGATTAACCCATGAAGGTATATCTACATCAGGAATCATATAAAACTTATTTGACCATTCCTTGCCAGGGAAAATAGCACCTTTGGATTTAAACAACTCACCGACTTCGATAATTCTGCGATCAAAAGAAGCGTAATATGCAATAGTTGGGACACCATGTTTAATAATGGTACTGAACTCTTCTGTAAACCTTAAAAGCAATAAGTCCCATGCAATACCATTTATATTTTTTGGCATTTCATGTAGGTTTTGTCCTCCATTTACTGGGTCAAATAAGGAAATATTTTCACCTAAAAGCCATTCACCACATATGTATAGCTCACGCATCATGATTACTGATAGAGTTTCGTCCATAAACTCCACGAGTTTTAAAACTTTATCTTCTTTTGACAAAGAGCTTTTCTTCAATAGTACGGACTTAAGTACAATAGCTGCTATGTGAGTTTGCAGTTGTTCTTTTTTATCGAACGCCTCTACAGTAACTTTATTTTCAAAAGATTCTAAATGATCAAATACTTTGTTCTTCAGGGTATTACCATCAAAAGGAAGTTTTACCTCTCTCGTTTTCAAAAAGTGCTCACGATCCATATTTGCTAGTTTATGCAACGCAAATAACTGATTGGTAATTTCTTTATTTTTGCCTATGAGATAGTTGGCATAATTTTCAAAGTTGTAGAAAGCAAAGTTAAACGTAATATCAGACTTGAATATGAAATCTATTAATTGTTCAAAGCTCTGCCCTAAATGACCTGTTATAAATTTTTCCCTATCATTAAAATAAGATAGTGCGTACTTACCTATTTGCGTGTCTAATAGCAATTCCGAATTGATAGGAAACCTTTGCTGATTTGTCATATCACTAAAAATTTTTTCATTAAGCAAATAGATTTGTGATTTTGAGAAGATGCTCCTTACAAAGAATTTTTCTCCATCATATGCCCCGACTCCTGACTGAATTGGCATCTCGTTACCAGCATCATCAAAACCATATAAAATAGTGATGCCTTTTATAGTGCGATTATCAAGCATCCATTTCCCAACAAGATCATTAACGTTTTCTATGTGGTTATATCGATCCATTAAAATGGCTACATCCTGACTTGAAATCATATAGTTATTCTTTTGATATTAGTGTAATTGATGAAGTGGCGAAATGTAGGTGTGAGTAGGCTATTTTTCATGCCTATCAAATTGTGTTTCTACCTCAGATGGCTCTGGGAATATTTCACTAATACCACATTGAAGGAAATGAATAACTTCGTATATCCTTTCGCATGAAACAGGTACATTACCTCTTTCAATTCGACTGAGGTAACTTGCCTCTATTCCTATTTTACTTGCTAACTCAGCCTGAGCTATAGAGCGCTTCGTACGGGCAAGTTTTATATTCATGCCTATCAACTTTTGTACCGGCTGCATTAAGGTATTCCACTAGTAAAAGAATAAATCTTCCCATATTGCAGTGGCTCAACCCATGACATATAATGAAACTAATTTACATATATATCAATTAAAGAACTTTTTTGTCAAAAAGTTGACTTTTATAGCAATAATAATAATGAAATTAGATCCTTTAGTCTGTCAAATTATCACGATGCCCAACATTGATCACTTCACCGTAGTAGAAGTGAGAACTGCTTACTTAATGCTTTCTAACAACATTAACCTAAATAAGGTGACTGTAAGGAAGTTTGTATATGCCGAATTAAACAAATTGGTTAAGCGAGGTTGGCTGAGCAAAACAACATCTGATGTTAAAGGGATCTCTCGTTTTAAGAAAACGAAGCTATTTGATTGTGACACATTAAAAGAAAATGTAACCAAAGAGACTCCCTCTGAAACACCTGACTCCAGTCTAAAAAAACAACTTAAACGTTCACTCAATGAATCGAATATTGAGTTACTTAAAGGGCTAGGTGCATTGGAGACTTACATGAATTTATGGCAGCAATACCCGAACAAAAGCCACGAGCTTAAAAATAAGTACAAAGCTGTGCAAGAAAATAATCATATCTTAGAAGGTAAGATTAGAGCGCTTAAAGATATTTTGAGTACAAGTTAACAAGGACTGAAATAGGTGAAATTAAGAAATTGGCAGTCTGAATGTGTGAATTCAGCAATTGAAAAATATAAGAGTTTTAAAAAACACTTTTTAGGCTTAGCGACTCCAGGAGCTGGAAAAACTTACATGGCATCGGTGCTTGCCAAGAAAATGTATGAGCAAGACCTAATTGATTTAGTAATTTGCTTTGCGCCTTCATCAGTGGTTTCTTCTGATTTTAGTGATGCATTGGTTGAGCAATTTGGTACACACTTTGACGGTACAATTGGTGCTTTGGGTGACTCATTTACTTATCAAAAGTTAAATTCAATACCTGAGCAGACTTGGCGTTTGTTAGATCAATATCGCGTGTTTGTGATCTTTGATGAGATCCATCATTGCGCAGGTTCTAGTGAGCATGATGCCAACGCATGGGGCACGCCAATTATTAATAAAATCAGGGACAAAGCGGAGTACACAATTGCATTAACAGGAACGCCTTGGCGTTCTGACTCTTTACCAATAGCACTGTCAGAGTATTGCGAGCAATCTGGAAAAGTGCTCTGCGATTACATTTATGGGTTAAAAGAAGCGGTACGAGATAACGTTTGTCGAATACCCCAAATAATTGCAGTTGATAACGATAAGATCACCATTACTGGTAATCAAGAGCATCAAAACTTTCAAAGCTTTTCAGAGTTGCTTTCTCAAAATATCATTCCATACACTCAATTAGTTAAAAACGAACTTGTTGTAGAGCAGCTTTTGCTGAGAGCCATCAATAAACTAGATGAGATTAGGGGTATTAATCATAATGCCGGAGGATTAGTTGTCGCATCATCGATTGAACACGCCTGTTCAATCAAAAATATAATGAAATGCTTGCTTAACACTGATGCCATTATTGTCACCAGTAACGAAAAGAAACCTAGCGCTATCATCAAACAATTTAGGAAAAGTAAGGATAAATGGCTTATTAGCGTTGGCATGGTAAGCGAAGGCACAAATATCCCAAGGCTTCAGGTTTGTTGCAACCTCTCTAATGTGAAGACCGAAATGTATTTTCGTCAAATATTAGGGCGAATATTAAGGAAAACTCAGTCAAAGAATCAAGATGCATTCATGTTTATACCCGCTGAACCAAACTTACTGGACTATGCCTTTCGTGTGGCTCAGGACATACCAGATGGTTTAAGCAAGGTTATCCTTACTACTATGAACGAAGAACTAAATGCTGATATTTCAGAAGCCGAAACCGTTGAAAAAAGTGAGCTAGATGAGCTATGTGTAGAAGTCCCTGAATGTATCAATTTAAAGGTTTCCGATCAATGTAACCAAAGGCTTGAGGAAGACAGACGAACTGCAAATGAAGCAGCTCTTAATACAAAAATTCATGACATGGCAATAGAGGGAATATTTAGTCATGAGCAATTAGAAATTGCTGACTTAGGTATGTACCAAATATCTGATACTTCAATGCAGAAATTGAGTGATCTTAATAATGCCTCGCCTCACTAAATTCAGGGTATTCGTGAATGAAAAATAAACTAACTTTAAACATAGTAGTTATAAATAATCAGTACTATGTAGCAATACCAAAAACTATTGAAGATAAACTTGAACTATCATCTGGTGATCAAATTGAGTTTAGTTGCGATCCTCACATTAAAATATGGAAAAGCAAAAGCATAAATGTTCCAACTGACGTTTTCGATAAGTTAATGGGCTTGTTCAAAACTGAAGATTATGTTTTTCAATGGCTTAATAAAAAACAAAGCTACCTACAAGGTAATGCACCTATTTCAATGCTTAGTGACCCTGGTGGTAAAGAAGCAGTTTTAGGATTAATAGAGCGATTGGAGCAAGGTGACTTTTCTTAGTTTGCTATGAATATTTTATTTTTATGTACCGCCAATAAGCAAAGAAGTCGAACAGCTGAAGAGCTATTTAGTGCTTTAGATAAAGCCAATACTTACCAATCAGCCGGCTTAAGTGCTAAATATGTCGCTAAGGCTAATACTACGCTTTGCACTGAAGAGATGTTAGCTTGGGCAGACAAGATTTATGTCTTTGAAAATGCACATATTGAACGTATTAAAAAATACACTGGTGATGCTTTTCTTTCTAAAATTTTAAATCTACAAATAAAAGATGAATATCAGTATTTTCAACGTGAGCTTATTTTGTTGATATTGGAAAGGTGTAGCTTTTTACAGAATGAATGTTTGTAAAGTTTTAACTGACTTTTTTATAACTTTAAAATATTATAATTATTCACTACATTAGTTTTGAAATTACTTTTACACATAAATATAGAGATCAATATGTTTGCTAATAAAGCTGAATTAAATAACAAGGTAAGTAAATTAAGACACCAACTGATTGACTAGTTTATTGTTGTTTTGAGGGTATCTGGGAAATTGAGCTTTAATTACTACCATACCTTCTGATGTAATTCGGTTATCAGTCAGTTTAAGTAATCGTTCCTTGTATACATTAGGTAAGGTAGATCGCTTGATGTCAAACCTTAAATGGATTGCAGTCGCAACTTTATTAACGCGTTGTCCACCATTGCCTTGAGCACGTATCGCATTTAATTCAATCTCCCACTCTGACAATATTACAGTATTAGAAATTTCTAGCATTTTATTCCTAAGTCAATACATTTGAGATTAGATATAGTCACTTCATTCAGAAGTATATTATAAGCTATTTAAGAGTATTAATACCATTTCCGTTAATAAAGTGGTCAATCAGCGGGAGTTCAAAGCGCTTTGAAAGCCGCCTAAAAGGAACTTTTGAGAATTTACACTTCGTTGTTATGTCAGCTCTAAAGGGAATATGAATTCACTGATATGCCTAGAATTGTAAAACCTCATAAGCTCTGAGTGGCCACTTAATTATCGGAATGGATATAAATAATTAGTTGAAATGCTATTTTACAGTATTAGAGGGCTATATTATATAAAGTCGATTTAATACATTTAAACTCCCGCTGAAATCATGCATTTCCAAGTAGCTTGGGTATATTAAGTCTGTCGGTTGTCATTTGGCTCAAAATCCCATTTATGGGAAATTTTAGAACCAACATAAGGATGATTGTAAGTAGATGATTGGGAGAACTTAATGGGTTTAATGTTGAATCCAGATAACTACGAGGTAGCCGCGACGAAAAAATCATAAAAAACGGATAGAGAGAAGCTACTTAGCTGTGCAGCTAGATCTGTGCCCAAAATAAAAGTAAAAATTGAGCTAAGTACATCAAAAAACTTAAGTATGCAGGCAATGATTGGAAAATCCATTTTTAGTCAAGTTAAAACTAAATCATCAAGAACCCCTAGTTATTTTGGCTCTTATGGGATTTAAAATAACATACATGATGCAATTTAAAGTAGCTGTTTCATCTACTCTATATAACGGTCAATTAACCAAGCACGTCTATGGTCAAAGTTATTGTTCGAATATGTGTCTATTTGTATTTTTGTTGCCATAATTAAAACATCAATTGCTAGGGTATGTTGTTCTATTGCTCATATGGTTGAATAAAATGAATCTGATATCGTAAACAAAGTTATTCCTGTTGGAAAGTCCATAGTAACTTACTTGCTTTATTTGAATAATCGAAAATACTTAATAAAAGATACACATAATAAGGTTTATCATGTTTTCATCCCCTGAAATCTCATTTTTGAAAAATGAACTACATAATTTCATCAATAAAATTCAAACTATGCTAGATAATCCAGCCATTGAAGGGGTGCGTCGAGATAAACTTGAGCAGAAACTAATTGTTACAGTATCAATTGTAAACAAACTAGATCATCAACAAGCTGAAAAAGACAATAGATCAACAAAAATAAGATTATTAATTGTCGATGATGTTGAATCCATGCGAAAAATACATCGACATTATTTTATGGAATCTGGTTTTAAAAATATTGATTTAGCAGAAGATGGCAACCGTGCTTTCCTAATGATGAAGAAAGCAATAGATAATGATCATCCATATGATTTGATTATATCGGATTGGGAAATGCCAAAAGTAAGTGGGTTAACATTATTAAAGAAAATCCGTATTGATAAGGATTTGTGGCGAACTCCCTTTTATCTTATTTCATCGTTATCAGAAAAAAAACATATTTTAAATGGGATTAACATGGGTGCCACAGGGTATATGGTAAAACCTGTAAATCAAAAAATGATTCTAGATAAGTTTAAAAGTTATTTTAAATAACATTGCCTAAACATATATTCTTTATCTTATATCCTTTCTACTAAATCTATCCCTATCCCTATCCCTATCCCTATCCATAAAACCCCATTTTAGAGAATATAACGCTATATTAACTAATGATTTTATCAAGGTTACAAATTGAGGCTTGCTTAGTTGATTGTGAAAAGGTTTATATTGAACATCTGTTTCCGTTAACTTAACAAAGTGACTGTATAAATCGATCTGAGAATCAACCGATTATCACCTAAGGCGAAAACGGTATTATAAGTCGTTGTTGACTAGTTGCTGAGTGCGCAGTTTATCTCCTAATTTAGCATTTACAAATATATTACTTACCCTTTTATAAGCATTTTATTTAAAAATTTGATGATAATTTAACATTATTGATCTGGTTATCAATAATGTTAAAACTCAAAAAATGTATGGCTGAATTATGTTGTTTATGCCGTTCACTGCATACGTATTCAAGAAAATTAACCATGACAGTGTTTTAATTTTGAGCAATCATCTAGAGGGTTTCATATTAATAGTACCGAATAAAACCAGTAATAAGAGGAACTGCAATGAAATACAAACTAACTAAAAATTTAATTAGAACAGTAATAGCAATGCCTTTAGTAACTAGCATGCAAATAAGGGCCGATGTTCAAGCGACTACTTTTGTGCATTTATTTGAGTGGCGCTGGCAAGATATTGCCCAAGAGTGTGAAAGTTATTTAGGACCCAAAGGTTTTGCAGCTGTGCAAGTTTCACCACCTAACGAACATATGCAAGGAGCACAGTGGTGGACCAGATACCAACCCGTCAGTTATCAATTAGAAAGCCGTGGTGGGTCACGTCAACAATTTGTTGATATGGTTAATCGTTGTAACGCAGTTGGTGTTGATATTTATGTTGATACTGTTATAAATCATATGGCTAATGGAAGTGGTATCGGTACAGCTGGCAGCAGTTATGGCAACAATAATTATCCTATATATAGCCCTCAAGATTTTCATAATTATTGTGCTATTAATGATTATACTAATCGTTGGCAAGTACAAAACTGTCAATTAGTTGGTTTACCAGATTTAAATACCGACTCATTTTATGTTCAAGAAACCTTGGCTGAATATTTGAATGATTTAATCAATATTGGTGTCGCAGGTTTTCGCTTTGATGCTTCAAAACATATGGCTGTTGAGGATATTCAAAATATTTTATCAAAAATCAATGGGACACCATTAGTATTTCAAGAGGTGATTGATCAAGGTGGTGAAGCTATAGGCTCTGACGAATATATCAGTACAGGATTAGTTACAGAGTTTAAATATTCAGTCAAATTAGGTGAAACCTTTAATAATGGTAAACTGGCTTGGTTAAATAACTTTGGTAAAGCTTGGGGGTTTATGGCTAGTAGCTCTGCAGTGGTTTTTGTTGATAATCATGATAATCAGCGTGGCCATGGTGGTGCCGGTAGTGTAATAACATTTGAAGATGGTCGCTTGTACGACTTAGCCAACGTATTTATGTTGGCTTACCCTTATGGTTATCCGAAAGTAATGTCTAGCTATGATTACCATGGAGATACCGATGCAGGTTCGCCCAGTACACCAGTACATAATAATGGAAACTTAGACTGTTTTGGTTCGAATTGGCAGTGTGAGCACCGATGGTCTTACATTGCGGGTGCAGTGGACTTTAGAAATAATACTACTGATCACTGGAATATTAATCATTGGTGGGATAATGGTAATAATCAGATAGCCTTTGGTCGGGGTAACTCGGGGTTTGTTGCCATTAACAAAGAAGATTTCAATTTAAATACCATCTTAACCACGGAAATGGGGGCAGGGTCGTATTGTAATGTGCTAAAAGGTCAATTATCAGAGGATAAACAATCCTGTTCAGGCGAAACGGTTGTTGTTAATAGCAATGGTACTATTAATGCTAATGTAGGGGCATGGGATGCTTTTGCTATTCATCAAGGAGCAAAACTTGAGGTTGCGCCTGAAGAAAATTGGCAGCGCACGGTAATTTTTATTCAAGCACAAACTCAAAGTGGGCAAGATATGTTTATTCGTGGCGGTATTGATCACGATTATGCTAATAATTATTTAGGTAAAAACTGCCAAGCTAATAATTACAATTGTGCTATTCCTATCAAACACAATAACTTACTAAATGCCACGACTACACCCTGGAAAAACAATGAATTGTATTTAGATTGGTATGGTAATGAATCTAGTCAAAGTAATGAAGTAGAGGGAACGCCGCTAGATTGGACTACTAATTTTTGGCTAAGTCAATGGGGGGTTAAACGCACTACCGCAACAGACGGTTATGGTGAAGATCCTCTGAATATTTGGGGCCAACATTATTGGATGCTAGATGTTGAGATGGATTGTAGTCAAACCGTAAATGGTGAGTTTGAAGTAAAAGCTTTTGTTAAAAATGGTCAAGGCTGGGAGGCTAATATTGTTCAAGTGCCTTCGCCTTATATATCTAATAATCATTTTGCGCAGTGTGGAAAAATCAATATGTTTAGATTCAACAATGATAATGCAGAAGTTTACGAGTTTTAAGCCGTTAACAGTTAGTTCATTTATATTGGTATGACATATATACCCAAACCACTTTAATGCTTGTTTCAGAATTTATCAGGTGAGTTAGCACAAGGCACATCATTTTAGGATATTGCCTTTCAAACTGATGTAACGTAGTGATTAGTTACCAGATAAATTCCCGCTGAAATCATGCATTTCCAAGTAGCTTGGGTATATCAGCGCTACGTGGAAATGCAGATTACAGAGCTTGGGTAGGATACGAGTACAAGGCATTATTTGTAATTCATGATATTCCCTGATTATGGATCATAACGTCATAATCGTTTTCTACCCAAACTACCGTAGGGTAAGACGATAAGTTGCTAACTGCGTTGTTATAAGATTTGTGTTGAGAATAACTTAACGATACATATTATGCCTTGCATTTGGCACGCTTATCGACTTGCTGAAATTATGTATTTCCATGTAGCACGGGTATATAGG